>JAUZQU010000001.1 GCA_030950835.1 Mariprofundaceae bacterium
CTGCAATTCATCTATAGAAAATGTGGTGTTGGCAATGAGTATGGTGGCAGACTTGAGTTGGGTGTGGTTGATTAAATCATGGGCTTCACATTCAATATAGCTGGGTAAGGAAAAGCGCATATTGGCGTTTAAAGCATTGGATATAGAACCAATCACACCATTGATTAAAATATTGCCTACTTCAGTCAGCGTACCCACACATAAGGCATCCATTTCACCTTCATGGGGTGGTTCATCAGTGAGTGTGGCGATTAAAATAGCAGCGGATTCAGGGGGGAACATCAGTGCAGCATTGCCAGCAAAAGTGCCGTTAAAATCCATGTATACAGATGAAGTCTTGCCTTTTCGGGTTTGTAACCAATGATCTTGCAAAGCATGTTCATCAAAGACTTCAATATGGGGAATTTGCAGTTGGATATGATGTCCTACCATGTCATTTAAAGCAGCAGCGGCTCTGCCTATACCGATATTGACAATTTCACCTAAAATATCCCGTTGTTCTTCGCTTATCAGCATGCTGGAGAGAGAATCTGGGTTAACATAGCTTGAATATCCTGCGGCTGGGGTGGTTTATTGAGGAAGGCAAAAGCACCCAAGGCAAGGCATTGCTGTTGTACGCTGCTTTGAATGTCTGCTGTGAGCACCACAATAGGCGGGGTGTTGCTTTGGTGTTGCAAGATTTGTAATACTTCTATGCCACTCATCTCAGGCATGATTAAATCTAAAAATACACATTCAGGTTGGTAGGCTGCGATGGCTTTTAAACATAAATTACCATTGGCAGCTTCTATGGTTTCATAACCTGCATCCAGGATGATTTTGCAGATACGTTTCCTGATGAAGGTTGAATCATCCGTGACCAGTATACTCATATGCATTACCCCATCTTTTAAAACATGATATTAAGGAAAGGTAAGCAAATAATGCGCCAATTATGGAATTTTTCTTTATTCTTCTCGAAAAGCGTGGGTAATGGGATAACGCCTATCCCGACCAAAGGCACGTTGGCTGATTTTAATGCCAGGAGGCGCTTGGCGACGTTTGTATTCAGCCAAGTGTAGTAGGTGAATAATACGTTTGACCTCTTGGGCATCATAACCTTGTGCAATGATGTCTTGAACACTGAGGCGCTCTTCAATGCTGGCTTGAAGAATCGCATCCAACACCGCATAATCAGGCAAAGAATCACTATCTTTTTGATCAGGGCGAAGCTCGGCTGAAGGCGGTTTGTCTATGGTATTTTGAGGGATGACATCACCTTGTTGGTTTAAATGGTGGCAAAGCGCAAACACTTGCATCTTATACACATCTTTTAATACCGCAAAACCACCTGCCATATCCCCATAAAGTGTTGCATAACCGACTGCCATTTCCGATTTATTACCTGTAGTAAGCAACATACGCCCTGTTTTGTTGGAAATTGCCATCAATAAGATGCCACGCGCTCTGGCTTGGATGTTTTCTTCGGTGACATCAGGCGCAGCTTTGTTCCAAGCTTTAAATGTGGGGGCAAGGGTGGTTTCAATGGCAGTTACACTATCATGTATGGGTAAGGTGATGCTTTGAATGCCAAGATTTTGCACCAAAGCTTCGGCATCGCTGATGGAGTGTGCACTTGAACATGAAGACGGCAGCAACACGCCTAATACATGTGTTGCACCCAAAGCTTCAACGGCAATAGCCGCGGTTAATGCTGAATCAATGCCACCTGACAAACCAATCACCACATCTGTGCTGCCATTACGCAACACATAATCACGCACCCCGCAAACCAAGGCACTGTGAACTTGCGCAATATCTTCAGGGATTTCAGCAATAGGATGCTCGGCTATGGCTGCGGAATCAAAACAAGCGGTATCTTGTTGAAATAAAGGGCTGCGTAAACTCATGTTACCCGTGCTATCGACCACATGAGAGCCGCCATCAAAGACCACTTCATCTTGCCCGCCTACAGCATTCACATAAACTATAGGGCAGTGAAACTGCTTGGCACGACGTGTGGTGAGTTGTTCGCGTGCATGTTGTTTGTTGAGGTGAAAGGGTGAAGCATTGAGGTTTAACCAGACATCACAGCCTTGTTTTTCTTGTTGTGCTGCCAGATTGTCATGCCATAAATCTTCACAAATACTGATGCCAATACGCCAGTTATCGACTTTAAAAATAGATTGTTGACCATCACCCGCCACAAAATAACGCTGCTCATCAAACACACCATAGTTGGGCAAATGTTGTTTATCATAGATGGCGATTAACTTGCCGTTTTGAGCTATAAAAGCACTATTTTTAAGCTGGGAACCATCAAGGCGTGGCGCACCAAACACAAGGATGCTGGTTTGGCTTTGTTGGATAATATGTTGGGTGGCTTGTGTGACACTATCCATGAATGCAGGGCGTAATAACAAGTCTTCAGGCGGATAACCTGTAAGCACCAGTTCAGGGAATAATAACAGGTCAGCGTGTGTTTGAGCTGCCTTTTTTATAGCTTGAAGAATGATGGAAACATTGCCATAGATGTCGCCCACACGCGGCGCACATTGCATCAGTTGAATTTTCATAGGGCAAGTTTAACCCATTAGACAAGAATTTCACGATTTGCTTATTCTTGTTTGCTTTTTGGTGAGCACTCTGCTTTAACTATGACAGGTTATGTTGCTTGGATAGTTTTATTTGGGAGGTTTTTGATGAGAAGAATGTGTTTTTATATCATAATGTGCTGGACAATGCTTTACGCTACACCCTTGATTGCAGGTGGTTTTTTTATACCTGAACAAGCTGCCAAAGCTTCGGGCATGGCAAATGCTTTTGTTGCCATTGCTGATGATGCCTCAGCGAATTGGTATAACCCTGCTGGTTTAGCTTTTTTGCCAAAGAGTGGTGTGCAGTTTGGGG
>JAUZQU010000010.1 GCA_030950835.1 Mariprofundaceae bacterium
GCCAAACGTTTGGTCGATGCAGGTTTTGAAACGCTTATTGTAGAAAAACGCCAGCTACCCCGACACAAGATTTGCAGTGGTATCCTTTCTCCGCGTGGACAACGTTTTTTAACGGAAAACTTCGGCACCATCCCTGACAAAGCCCTACATGAACCCAAAACATGCAAAGGCGTGACCTTTCATTTCCCTAGTATGGTTGCCATGCCTATGGACTTTTTCGGCGGCCCTACTCCACATCTCCATCGTAAATATTCCGATCATTGGGCAATCAAACAAAGCCAAGCTGAAGTTTGGGATCAAACATCATTCATCAGCCAAAAGCAGGATGAGCAAGGGGTGACGGTCACGGTTCGTCCGAAAGGTGGTGTTTCAAGCCAAGTACGTTGCCAATATTTGATTGGTGCAGATGGCCCTGTTTCCCCTGTGTTGAAGTCATTATACCCCCGTTATCACCAAGATATTCCCATGTTTTTTGTAGGGCAGAAATTCCATGAAATCATTGATTGCCCGTTGGATGAAAAGTATTTTCACTTTTGGTTTCACCCTGATTTAGGGCATTATACTTGGAGCCATGCGCGGGATAATCGGCAAATTGTGGGTGTGGGTTATAAAGTGGGTGAAAAGTTTCACGATAGACACCGTTATGTAGCCCAATATTTTGCAGAGAAACATGGTGTCCAACTCAAACCTGCAGACGATGATCATGAAGGTTGCTCTGAAAACTTTGGGCCTTCGCTTATCAACCGTTATGCCTTTGGACAAGGTCGGGTCTTGATTACAGGGCAAGCCACAGGTTTTCTCAACATGATTGGTGAAGGTATGAGTTGTGCGCTGCATTCAGGCGCCATTGCGGGTGAATCTGTGGTGGAAGCCATCTTGCACAAGTCTGACATTCAAAAAAGCTACCGCAAAAATATCGCTTCAGAAGTCCGCCGTACTACCGATCAGTGGAACCCACTCAAAATTGCCTTTGACAGGCCACATGAAGCCGATTTTCCCAAAGCTTTAATGGCACTTTCAAGAAGAGATCGCATCAAAGTGCTTAAAGATGTTTGGAATTTTGTATGTTTATATAAAGAATTCAAATGGGGCAGAGAAATGACCCGCGCCAGCTTGGAGCGTTTAATTTTGGGTGATTATCGACAAAATACATGGTTATAGATGTGCAACAGCAAGTCGATATCGCTTTGATTGCACTACTGAATGCACAACATGAGGTTTTATTGCTGCAACGCCCTGCCCATGTACATTGCCCTGATGTTTGGTCGTTTCCTGGCGGCAAAGTGGAGCAACATGAAAGCCCCAAACAGGCAGCAATCCGCGAATTAAAAGAAGAAACCCATTTAAGCAGCACACTTACACTGCTAGGCAACTCTAGCTTCAACTACCCTGATAAAAGTATTCTGTTTCATTTTTTTTCAGCTGTTTACGCCAAAGAACCCATACAAGCAGAAAGTCCACACCAATGGTGCAAACTCCAACAGCTTCATCATTTAGATATGCCTGCAGCCAATCAACAGTTGATTCGTATGTTATTGGATAACCAATCAACGGCGTAAAAAGACGTTAGTCCACCCCAACCCTGCTTTGTAAAAGAAGGTAGGGGTGGGCTGTTTTACTCGCTGGTTGCGCCAGTATCCACTTTTTCAAAACCTGCTTTACGAAACAAAGGTTCACACTGCAAAGTATCACCTTGTAACAAGACAATATCTTTGGTTTCAGGGTGTTTATACACCATAGGTTTTGGTGCACCAGCACATGCTGCCAACAAAGATGTTACAGCCATCAACAATATTACACGTTTCAATCCCATCATTTTTTACTCCTTTTTCATTGATTTATTCGCTTCTTCAATATCACTTTTTATCATTCAGAGCGCAATATAGTCAGGCTAATCCTGATAGGCAACTTGCCCTCGCCCACTACTCTTCGCCGCATACAAGCGCCTATCCGATATTGCCAAAAGTGCATCCACCATGCCTGTTGTCGACAAGCCCTGTTTAAGCTCTGAAAAACTTGCCACACCCGCCGAAAAACTCATCTGCAAGCGCACCGCATCAGCAACATCTAATTCAGCGCCCTGCACTGCCGACAAACACTTCTCAGCTGCAGAAAGCGCAGCTTTTTTATCGGTATGTGGCAATAATATTAGAAACTCTTCACCACCCCAACGCGCCAAAATATCGGCGCTACGCAGTTGTTCGGCTATGATACAGGTCACACCTTTCAACACTTCATCACCTGCGGCATGCCCATGTTCATCATTGACCTGTTTAAAATGATCCAAATCCAACATGATCACCGAACATTGCATATCATAACGCCGACAACGCTCTACCTCTTGCTCTACCTGCTCCACCATAAAACGTCGATTCACCAAGTTGGTCAACACATCATGGGTCGCTTGAAACTCCAAATCTTTTTTAGCCGCTTTCAAATCGGTAACCATACGCCACATCAGCCTTGCCTCTAAACCACCAATCACCCCACCTACGCCTAAAATATTAGCCGCCACTTCTTCAACCATTTCATTGTCAGTTAAATTAAATGCCACACATGGCGCAGAGGCAATAAGCGCTGTTGCAACGTCCGTAAAAGTAGCAATATGACGTTGCTTTGCCAGCAATATACCTGGTGCATCTTCTTGTAAATCTACCACGGCAACAATATCGACCAATACCTCATCAAATAATGTTTCCAACATCGCAGAACCACCACGCCCACCACCTAAAATCACCACTCGGCTAGGGTCATCGCGCAATCGTTTCAAATCTTCTCTGTTGTTTTTCGTCAACATGACCACCTAAAGCATATTTGATACCATATATTATAAACGCCAACCCACAAAAAAGCAAATAGCCATTCCTTGCACAAAAGCTTAAGGTGCGGCACGGAGATTGCCTAATCATGAGTTTGAATACCAAAGAAAGAAGTGCACTAAAATCACGCGCCCACCACCTTAAACCTGTCATCAGAATCGGGCAGCACGGTGTGTCCGACAATGTCATCAGTGAAACGGACAACGCTTTAACCACCCACGAGCTGATTAAAGTCCATATTCAACACGATGAGCGCGAAATACGCTTGCAATATGCCAATACCTTAGCAGAAAAGAACCATGCTGAGTTGGTACATAAAATCGGCAAGATTTTCATCTTGTATCGCAAAAATATAGAGACCTAAACCACATGAGCAAAGTCGAACAACTCCAACAAGCCTTAGAAAGCGCCTTCCAACCTGAAGCATTAGAAATCATTGATGAGTCCTACAAACATGCAGGTCATGCTGGGGTAAAAGAGCATGGTGGTGGTCATTTTGTTGTCCATATCACTGCCGACATTTTTGCGGGTAAGTCGCTTATTGCCCGACATCGTTTGGTCAATGATGCGGCACGTCACTTATTTGGTGCAACCATCCATGCTTTGAGCATTCATGCCAAAACAAACAAGGAAAACCCATGAAAACAGCAAAACTTCTCATTTCTGGCTCTGAACATCATGCGGATATGTTGTATATATCTGGTTTATTTGTGCCCGACCCTTTTATTGTTATTGGCATCCAAGAAGGTGAACATACCACTTGGCATGGTTTATTGTCCCCCTTAGAAGTGGATAGGGCTCAAAGCCAATCCAAGCTGGATGAGATACATTTAGATAGTGATTGGCATGAAAAAGCCAAACAACAAGGCTGGGTTCGTAGCTTAGCCACTGCTGCTGCTGCTTTTTTACAATCATACAACGTCCAAGATGTCTTGGTTCCCGCTGATTTCCCCCTGTTGGCTGCTGAACAGCTGCGCGCGCTTGATATCAACATCCAGCCCAGCCCAGCCAGCTTGTTTCCAGAGCGTATCATCAAATCTGAAGCTGAAATTACACAACTCACCCTTGCCGAACGTTTAACCCAAGAATCTATGGCGCAAGCTGAGCAGTTTATCGCCGCTTGTGGCATCAATCATGACAATATGGTGATCTATCCCAACAATCATGCACAAGCAGGCGAGGTAGTGACATCCGAAGCAGTACGCGCGGTGATTGAAACGTATTTGATTTCAAAAGGTGCTGTGCCATCCCACACCATCGTTGCCAGCGGCAGACAATCCGCCGACCCGCATGATATGGGCTCTGGTCCTATTCAGGCTGGGCAACCCATCATCATTGATATTTTTCCACGCCTTGTAACATCAGGTTATTGGGGCGACATGACGCGTACTTATGTCAAAGGCAAAGCTTCACCTGAGCTGAAAAGAATGTATCAAACTGTACTTGAAGGACAAGATATGGGGTTAAATATGGTGCAAGCTGGCACCAATACTTCCGACATCCATCAGAAAATCACCCAGTATTTTGATGCCCAAGGTTTCAAAACTGGTATCGTTCATGGTAAACAGGGTGGTTTTTTTCATGGCACAGGGCATGGTGTTGGTTTGGATATTCACGAAGAACCGCGCGTCTCCAGCAATGGTTCTATATTAGAAGAGCGCCAAGTTATCACCATTGAACCAGGTTTGTATTATGCTGATATAGGTGGCATTCGTTTGGAAGATTTGGTGGTGGTGCGTCAGCATGGTTGTGATAATTTAACCCAATATCATAGGCAGTTTGAATTAGATTAAGCGCATGAGATGAAGTGTATTCGCTTGAACAAGCTGGGTTGAACGCACTGGGCTATGAAAGATGATGAAAAAGTTAAGCTGCCCGTCCATAAGCATCATCAAAACGCTCAATATCATCTTCTGTCAAGCAATCCCCAACCTGCACTTGAATACTTTTTCAGTTATAACCCGTAGTTGGCTGTTCTAAAACCGCATAACTTCCCAAGGCCGTAAGACAGTCAAGTGCGCTTGCTATGTTCATCACCCTGTTCTTCAAGTCTCCAATGATCTTTATATAAGGTGCAGCAAAGAGCCAAAGAGAATCAGAAACAATGCCAGTGTGCCTGCTTATCTAGACCAAGTTGGGTCAGAGGCATCCATGTGTAGCGGTGTGATACGTTTGGCATCACCACCCCAAATAGGCACCTGATAAATATGCTTCTTGCCTTTTTCTTCGGCAGAATACAAAACAATCTGCCCATTAGGCGACCATGCAGGCGATTCTATGCGTTGCCCTGTTGCCAAATAACGTAAACCTGTGCCATCAATATGCACAGTTGCAATCGCATATTCCCATGCTTTTTTGGTGACAAAGGCAATCCTATCGCCAATCGGGGCCCACACGGGTGATGTATTGTAGTTTGCAGCCAAGCTCACCCGTCTGACTTCCCCATCTTGCAATGATTTGCGGTAAATTTGCGGTGTGCCATTACGATTGCTGGTGAAAGCAATCCATTTTCCATCAGGTGACCATGTTGGTGTGGTATCAATCGCACGATGTTGGGTAAATCGCTTCCACTTCTGCTTCTTAATATCATAAATATGAATTTCACTATTGCCTGTTTTCGACAATGCCGCAGCGACAAAACGTCCATCTGGAGAAAACTCAGGTGTACTATTTAAACCTTTAAATGCAGCAAAAGTAGTACGCTTCCCATCTTCTAAACTGAAAAATTCTAAACGCGGACGATTCGCCACATAAGTATTCAAAGCTATCATGGTTCGATCAGGGGATAAATCAGGTGAAAGTAATAAAGTGAAGTTTTTACCTATGGTTTGTAAATGTTCACCATCATGATCCATCAACATCAAATCATCTTTTTGTCCATGGTTTCGCACAAAGGTGATTTGGGATAAAAAATAACCAGGTAAACCTGTTTGCTGATGGTAAATATAATCTGCAACCCTATGCCCAAGCTTGCGTAATTGCTGGACATCATGGTGTTGAATCTGTTGTTGTTCAATCAATTTTGCCCGAAAAGGGTCGTGCAGCTGCACATCCACAACCCAGCCTTCAGCGCTGCGTTGTAGGTTTAATAATATCAATAAATCTGTACCAATAATGCGCCAGTCTGAATAATCAATGGCTTCAAGTGTGTCCTCAGCGCTCACCAAAAAACTCAACGCATCCAAACTTCTGAATGATCGGCTTGCATTCAAATCTTGCTCTATGATGCTATTCAGCAACACCTTTTGTTCCGCATAGACATCTTCAGACACACTTAACAACGCCATATTTAAAGGTTTATACGATGATTGGTACACTTCAAATTCCACTGCATGTACTGCCGAAGAAGCTGTAAGCAAAGCAATCAGCAAGCTGAATATATATAGATGACGTTTATATGGTTTCATATTAGAAATAAAACGACCTGCTAACATCAGCAGGTCGTTTTGCTCATCGCTAATTTACTTTTCAATCGCCAACAATTCAACTTCAAAGATAAGTGTTGAATTAGGGCCGATTTTAGCGCCTGCACCACGTTCACCATAAGCAAGCGCCGCAGGAACATACAATTTATACTTACTACCTACTGCCATCAAAGCTACACCTTCAGTCCAACCTTTAATCACACCATTCAAAGGAAAAGAAATCGGCTGACCGCGTGAGTATGAAGAATCAAACTCTGTACCATCCAATAATGTACCTTTATAATGTACTTTGACTGTATCCGTGGCTTGTGGTTTTTCACCATCACCCTGCACCAACACTTCATACTGCAAACCACTATCGGTAACCTTTACGCCTTCTTTTTGCGCATTTTCAGCCAAAAAGGCTTCGCCAGCTGCGCTGTTCTTGGCACCTTTCGCTTTTTGTTCATCCATTTTAGCTTCTTGTTTTTGTTTAAAGAAAGCCTGCTTAATTTCAGCCGACTCTTTTTGATCCAACAAGGTATACTCATCTTGTAAAACATGGGATACTGCCAAAGCAAATGCTGCACTGTCCACACCAGCATCCAAACCTTTTAACGAACGCCCTACATCCATACCCATAGCATAGCTGAATTTTTTCACCTCACTATCAAGGTTGACAGCCTGTTTATCTGCCTCATCTTCACTTGTACACGCCGACATAACCAGCGCCACACCAACCATTATTATCACTTTAAATTTCATTTTAATCCTCTCATCTTGATTTTTTAAATTTTCCGTACGGCTAAATATGCCACCAATTCTACGTGGCACAAGCCTCAATCACTATTCCCACTCAATCGTAGCAGGTGGTTTGCCTGAAACATCATAAACCACCCGATTAATACCTCTAACCTCATTGATAATACGATTAGAGACCTTACCCAACAAGGCATGCGGCAGCTCTGCCCAGCATGCCGTCATAAAATCTTGTGTTTGCACAGCGCGTAAAGCAACCACCCACTCATAGGTTCGTCCATCACCCATCACACCCACAGATTTAACAGGTAAAAACACCACAAAAGCTTGCGATGTTTTGTCATACCAACCTGAATCACGCAGTTCTTCAATAAAAATAGCATCGGCAAGACGCAATAAATCTGCATATTCTTTTTTCACTTCACCAAGAATACGCACACCCAAACCAGGACCAGGGAAAGGATGACGATAAACCATTTCACGCGGTAAACCCAAGGCTACGCCAAGTTCACGCACTTCATCTTTAAACAATTCACGCAACGGCTCAAGTAACTTCAAATGTAATGTATCAGGAAGACCACCTACATTGTGATGGCTTTTGATGGTATGTGCTTTTTTATTTTTACCACCCGCCGATTCAATCACATCGGGGTAAATCGTACCTTGTGCCAACCATTTGGCATTGGGCATACGCTCAGCTTCAGCTTGAAATACCTCTACAAACTCACGACCAATGATTTTTCGTTTGGCTTCAGGGTCAGTCACGCCTGCCAAATGCCCCAAAAATGCCGCCGAAGCATCAATACGATCAACTTTTACGCCAAGATTACCCGCAAACATCTCCATCACTTGCTCGCTTTCGTTTAAGCGCAGCAAACCATTATCAACAAAAATACAGGTCAGCTGATCACCAATCGCGCGTTGCAACAATACTGCCGCCACCGATGAATCCACCCCACCAGACAAACCAAGAATCACATCTTCATCACCCCCTTGTTGACGAATACTTGCCACAGCCTCAGCAATATAATCGGGCATATTCCATTCACGTTTACAAGCACAAATATCATGTACACAACGTGAAATCATCGCTACGCCTTGCTTGGTATGCGTGACT
>JAUZQU010000100.1 GCA_030950835.1 Mariprofundaceae bacterium
ATGGGCGAAGAAGGCAAGCCATCCAACATATCCAAAGGTTTATCAAAATTGCCACTTTGTTCATATGAACCATCAAAATTGGGCATTTCAAAATCATCAGCATGCATGACTTTGGTTGCTTGAGCATCGGTATCAAAGGTCTCAGCATCCACATCTTCAATTTCTGTGAATCCATCCGTAGACATATCTTCAGCAAGACTTATACTGTCATCAAAATCTGAGTCCTTTTCAACCACTTTAGGTTTATACTCACGTTCCGCAGGGTGCGCAGGTTCACGGCGCATCAACATCGCAATACCAATCATCAACAACAGAACCAACGCACCAAGCCCCGCGACTGCATACAACATCCAATCCGCAGCACCTTGGTCTTGCGCAACAGCAACTTTCGCTTTATCACGCTCATTCTCTAAACGCAGCAGCTTAATTTCTAAACGTTTGTTTTGTGCTTGAATCGCTGCCATATCCGCATTCACTACAGGTATTGAGGCTGCATTTGAGGCAAGTTTTTCACCCTCCACCGTGTGTGACTCTTGTGATATGGCTGCTGCTGACTCCAAAGCAGTAATTTTTTTCTGCATAGCAGCCATAACAAGTTCTTTTTCAGCCAGCTTTTTTGCAAAATCTTGCGTGGCTTGATCTACAGCCACGCTTGCATCTTGCTTCGCTTTTGTTATGCTTGCTTGAGTAAGTTTCGTTATTTTTCGTTTGGCTTCTTCTAATGCAGTGGCTTTTTCCACCTCATTCTGTGCTATTTTAGGCAATTTATTTTGGGCAGCCTGAACAGGCTTAGCTACTGGTTTCTTCAACACAGACTCTGCTTCTTTGATGGCTTTTTTATTCGTACTAACAGGTTCTGCCTTTTTCAACTTCTCCGATATAGCTGGCGCTGCCAACATGGGTTTCTTTGCACTACCCGTTGCCTGCTGCCCAATCCGAACACGACGTGTATAACGTGTACGCTGTGCCTCGGCTACTGCAGCATATTGCGGCTGCTGCAGCAATCCTTTCCATACTTGATTTTGTACAGCCAACCTTTGACTTGCCATAGCTGGCGTAATTTGCCTGACTTCCTTGGCAGACGGTACATCAAGGTAAGTCCCTGCTTTAATATTGTTGATATTACCATTATCGAATTTATCGCGATTTTTCTCAAACAGCGCCACCATCACTTGCTGCTGACTAAATGTATCATTCAAACGCAAACGTTTGGCAACCGTAGTAATCGTATCACCATAAACCATAGGGCCATAACGCGCTGTACGCGCCCAGCCATCATAAGCACCGAATACTTTTTCTTCTTTTGTTACTTCCTCTTCAACCAGAATGTCTTCGAGATCTTCTTGCAAGTCAGCAAGTGGGTTCATCAAATCTTCGGGGGCTTTGGCAATAAAGGCTTGGGATGTGTTTGGGCGAACAGTGGCAGAGGTGATTGCTGGAATACGCTCGACTTTAGGTTTATCTTTTGCCGCTTGCAGACCACCTCGGGCTATTTCTAAAAACACAGGCATCTTTTTATAATGTGTTGAACGACCATAACGTACTTTTAACACCAGATTAAAAAACGCAGCATCCACAGCCGCTTCTGAACTTAAAGTAATACGTGGGCCACGCTCATCATCCAACACGTCCACACGAATAGCATTGATTACACCATCACGATAAACTTCTAAAATTCGGTAGTCTGAAGCCGCTCCAATCTCCACGGATGTTTGCGCCAAAGACTCGTCTGCATCAAGACTTAACGGAACCTCAGCATAAAAAGGCTCTCCCATATGGCTGGCTACATCAATCTGCCCAAAAGTGACTGCTTGAGCAGTTTGGATACCTGTTTGAACGCCCAATAGAACTAAACATACCAGTCCTAAAAAAACATGCATGATTCGCTGAAACATGCCTGCCTCCTCTACCTCAACCAATGTCTATTCCAAACTACGAAAAAACATCAGCGAATTAAAATTTCCGCTATTTGTACAGCATTTAGAGCCGCACCTTTACGCACATTATCGGCAACGACCCATAAGTGCAAGGAATTTCTGAAAGAATTGTCATTTCGGATTCGACTAACCCACACAGCATCTGTGCCTGCAGCCTCTGATGGCATGGCATAATCTTCAGTTGAAGGATCATCCACAACACAGATTCCTTCTGCATCCCCAAGCACTTCTCGCGCTTGATCTGCATCCATATCAGCAGTGAAAGTAACGTTCACTGCTTCAGAGTGACCATAAAACACGGGCACACGCACTGTAGTCGCGGTAACTGCAATATCTGCCTCCATGATTTTTACGGTCTCATCCATCATTTTTCTCTCTTCCTTGGTATAGCCGTCTTCCATGAATACGTCAATGTGTGGAATGACATTAAAAGCAATACGCGCAGGAAAAACATCTGTCTTAGCTTCTTCCCCGTTCAACAAAGATCTGGTTTGCTGTGCCAATTCTTCAATCGCAGGTGCACCTGCGCCAGATACCGCCTGATATGTGGATACATTCACCCGCTCAATCGGCACCACATCATGCAATGGTTTAAGTGCCACCACCATTTGAATCGTCGAGCAATTCGGATTGGCAATGATACGATTCTGCCTTGCCATTTCCAAGGCATGTGGATTCACCTCTGGCACGACCAAAGCAACGGTCTCATCCATACGCCAGGCACTTGAATTATCCACCACATAACAACCCGCTTCAGCAAATCTAGGCGCATGTTCTAAAGAACGCTCTCCACCTGCTGAAAACAAAGCAATATCCACACCTTCAGGGTCAAAAGTGTCCAAGTCTTGCACCACAATATCTTTGCCATCAAATTCAAGCGTAGAACCAGCGCTGCGGCTTGATGCCACAACAATCATCTTGGATATAGGGAACTTACGCTCCGCCAATATCTCAAGCATGGTCTTACCAACCGTACCCGTTGCTCCGATCACCGCCACCACATAACCAGCTTCTTTTTCAGGTAAAAAACGTTCCATATCTACACCACTCATACTATTTGTTTTCACGCTAAATTCTCCAAAGCTGCACACACTGCATCACCCATAGCTGAACAAGTCACAAATGCCTTGCCATCCGATAAATCAACGGTGCGCACACCTGCATCCAAGGTGTTTTCAACTGCCTGCTCAACTTTTTCTGCCAAATCAACCCTACCAAGTGAAAAACGCAACATCATTGCTACAGAAAGAATCGTCGCCAAGGGATTTGCCTTGTTTTCACCCGCGATATCTGGTGCAGAACCATGAATCGGCTCATACATCGCAAATTCTTCGCCAATCGAAGCCGATGGCAACATACCAATCGAGCCAGTCAACATGGAAGCCTCATCGGACAAAATGTCACCAAACAAATTGCCCGTCACAATCACATCAAATTGTTTGGGATTACGAATCAACTGCATCGCCGCAGTGTCCACATACATATGTGATAATTCCACGTCAGCAAACTCATTTTGAGGCACTTCAGTGACAATTTCACGCCACAATTCAGAGACTTCCAACACATTCGCCTTTTCTACGCTACACACTTTGTTCGAACGCAAACGCGCCGCCTCAAAAGCTTTACGCGCAATGCGTCGCACTTCGGATTCACAGTAACGCATAGTATTAAAACCAGAGCGTTCACCCTTATATTCCTCAAAACCACGCGGTTGCCCAAAATAAATGCCTGAAACCAGCTCGCGCACCACCAAAATGTCCACACCCTGCACCACTTCGGGTTTAAGCGTTGAAGCATCCAATAATTGGTCAAATACTTTAGTCGGACGATAATTGGCGTACAAACCCAAATCTTCACGAATACGCAATAAACCAGCTTCAGGGCGCAAAGGTTTGTCCAATGCTTCCCATTTCGGACCACCCACCGCACCCAAAAGTACGGCATCCGAAGCTTTCACCAAGGCTTGGGTTGAAGCTGGATACGGGTCTTGCTCAGCATCATAAGCTGCGCCGCCAATCGTAGCGTGTTGCCATGTGGCATTCAGGGCAAACTTGTCATTCAAGACAGCCAATACTTTTAATGCTTCATCCACAATCTCCAAGCCAATTCCATCACCCGGTAACACAGCAATTTTCAACGACATATTCAACGCTCACCTTTATCCAAAATATTCGGCGCAGCATAAGGTTATCATGCCACAAGCGCAAATGCAGCGCTGACAAGCAGTGTTTACTACTTGATACTAGGCTTAGAAAACGTACTATGGCTTGCTGTAAAAAAGTTTTTAGTCACCAAGCATACGTAAGAAAAAAGGGGTTATCATGGATGCAAACGCTGTAAAACAAGCTGTTCGTGAAGGGAAATCAATCACAGGAGAAGATTTGTCAGGCCTTGATCTTGCAGGTTTTGACCTGAGCAACGCCGATTTGAACAAATGTAACCTGCGTGAAACCAATCTTAATGGTGCTAATTTAAGCAATAGCAAACTCATCAACTGCGACCTACGCAAGGCAAACCTCAAAGAAGCCAACCTCTTTCGTGCTGACTTGTCAGGCACCAGACTTCGCCGTGCCAACTTAACAGGCAGCATTCGTTTAGAGTGCACCATCAATCAATCAGCACTTAAAGGTGCCATCATCACTGGTGATACACCCTACCTTGAGGATTAAAATATACCATGAGCCAACACAATGTTTTATCCTTACCCGGTGCCTTTCCTTTGCACCAAGACAAGCGTTATATCAGCGAAAGCGAATGGGTGATTTGGAAGCTTTTATGCCGCCCTTTAAGCAGCTTACCTGAAAATACAGCCGAAGAGTTATACCATATTACTGGCAGTCAAATCAGTGTGCAGCGCTGCGGCGAACTGATTCGCATCACCAACATTGCAACGTTAACAGGCATAGGCACTTGGATTGCCCGTTTGTTGGCAGAGTGTGACTTTGATGTGAACGAAGTTTGCGACAAACCCGCAGAAGTCTTGCTCGAAAGCATCAATAAACGTCTTGGTTACGCACTATGCAACCAGGCCAGCATACGCGCCTTTGAAGCATTACAATTACAATGGCGTGGTGAAGAAGAAAAAGCCAAGCAAACAGCCAAACAAGCGGAGCAAAAAAAACCATGAAAGAACGTATTTTAATCACAGGTGGTGCTGGTTTTATCGGCTCTAACCTTGCAGCGGCCTTGCTTAAACGCCCCAATACTGATGTGGTCATTGCTGATGATTTTTCTTCGGGAGACTGGCGTAACCTGATTGATGTGGATTGCGAAGTTCGCGCTGTCTTTTGTGATGATACACAGCTATTGCAAGACATTGCCAACGGGCATTTTAGCGCGATTTACCATGAAGCAGCGATTACGGACACTACGGTGATGGATCAAAAGCTGATGATGAATGTCAATACCGATGCTTTTGCAGCCTTGCTTGAAGCTTCTGCCCAAAGTGGTACCCGTGTGATCTACGCCTCATCGGCAGGAACCTATGGCAACAGCCCAGCACCCAACTGCATAGGCTCAGGTGAAGAGCCTGAAAACATTTATGGCTTCTCCAAGCTTGCCATGGACAGAATCGCCGCACGTTGGTACGACAAACATCCTTCTAGCATCATTGGTTTACGTTATTTCAATGTTTATGGCCCAGGTGAACACCACAAAAACGAAAGAGATGGCACCAAAACAGCATCCATGATGTTGCAATGGTACCAATGTATTCAAGCAGGCAACCCCATCAAAGCATTTGAGCATGGCGAACAACGCCGCGACTTTGTTTACATCGGTGATGTGATTGGAGCTAACCTTGCTGCCCTTGAATCTTCCCGCTCAGGTGTGTGTAATGTAGGCTCAGGCAAAGCCCGCAGCTACAATGATATTATAAATAACCTCAATCGCACATTATCCATCCAACATCCTGTAGAATTCATCCACAACCCCTTCCCCTTCTTCCAAGACCATACCGAAGCGGATTTAACGGAAACATCTGCCCTACTACACTGGCAACCCCAATGGAGCCTTGAGCAAGGTATGGATGACTACATCAAACTCTTAGAAAAAGGTCATCGTGGACCACTGGAAACAGCATGAAAATATATGTGTTCACCCTACTCTTCCTGTTCTTAAGCGGTTGCTTAAACACACAAATTCATCAAGGTAATGTCATCGACCCTGATACCATTTGGCTCATTCAAGAAGGTGATACCCGCTTTGCCATTGAATCTGAATTGGGTTCACCCATGGTTCAAGATGCCCAACATCCTGAACGTGCTTTGTATATCGAAGACTTTTATAATGAAGCAACAGGCGAATCCTACACTCGCGGCATCCGCGTGACTTACGACACTGCATGGAGAGCCGAAAGCATTCAGCGTTTCGGCTTTGAATAAGTCGCGTAAAAGAGGTTAATCATGGCAAAGAAAAGAGTCCCAGGGCAACGCTCCAGCCTTGCTTTATTATTAAGCAGTATTTGGACGATATTAGGTTTGTTTGTGCTTATTGTTGGACATGTAATTATTGTCTTTTATATTTATGGAAAAATGGATGATAGTGATGCCTTAGCTGAACTTGCTGCATTTATACCCTTTTTAGAGCCACAATACTTTTATATTGTCGCAGGTTTAGCCATTTTAGTGGATATTTGGGCTATCATTAGTCAAAAACGTGCTTATGAAAAACAGTTTCAGCGATAAAAGCTTTACTCTAAGCAAGCTTTGTCCAAAGTGCGTCGTATGAACTGGACTTTATCAAATCGTATCACCGTCTTTCGCATTATATTGGTGCCTATTTTTGTCGCCGCATTTTTTCTTGAGCAACCTTATTCTTATTATGCCACGGCTATCCTTTTTGCCATTGCTGGCTGGTCAGACTGGTTTGATGGTTATTTAGCAAGAACCCGTGGCGAAGAAACCGCTTTTGGACGTTTCTTAGACCCTGTTGCCGACAAACTACTGGTCACGGTGGCTTTAATCATGTTGGTGGATCTGGGAACTGCCTCTGCAGTGTTGGTTTCCATCATCATTTGCCGTGAAATCATCATCAGTGCTTTGCGTGAGTGGCTAGCAGAGCGTAATGTGGTGGTGCATGTTTCGCAAATGGGCAAGTGGAAAACGGTCATCCAAATGTGTGCCATTGAAGGTTTATTGATTCATGAAACCATTTATGGCTTCCCCTTCCATGATGCGGGCACTGTATTATTATGGATTGCAACATTATTAAGCCTATGGTCTGCTTACGAATACCTCAAAGGTGCTTTGCCTGAGTTCAAAAAGTAAATCGTAGGGAATCATTTTTAGCTAGCCACTACTTGCAAAACATCGAAGTCATGATCGCCTACAATGCTTTTGCTTTTTGCTGTGCTAAAGGTATTACGAACTTGGTTGTATGCCAACTCGATCTATATCAAGTCTGCCTGCATCCCAGTAGGTTTTGATGCTCAGGCACAACGGCTTTACAAACGCCGTTGCAACAGCTCTATAATTTCACTTTCTTGCAGGCTAATCGGGTTGGTTGCCATGCTTCCACCACTGATATTGGCAATGATTTTCTCGAAATCAGCTCTTTTTATCCCGTAATCCGCCAGTTTAGGCATGTTTAAGTGGCTTTGCCAATATTCTAAGCTCTGCAACAATGCAGCAAGCGCCTCTGCTTGTCTCAACGTATCATCAGCGACCAGTAAACGACCCACATCTGCATACTTTGCCAAAGCGATATGCTCTGGCTCACGCTGTGTCATGGCTGTGATATTGATTCGCGTGGCTTCTAACAACAGCGTGCCACACACCACGCCATGCGCAATCGGATAAAAAGCACCCAAAGGCGAGGCGAGACCATGTACCGAACCCAGACCTGCATTAGCAAGCGTCAAACCTGAAAGTGATGAGGCATATAACATGTCCGCACGCGCTTGAATATTCTTGCCATCATCATAAGCCGTTAGCAAAGATGCGCTCACTTTCTGCAAACCTGACCATGCCAAAGCATCGGTCATAGGGTTGGCTTTGCTGGAAACGTAACTTTCTAAAAGCTGCGTAAAAGCATCCATACCACAGGCTGCTGTGGTCGCTTTTGAGCAGGATAAGGTCAGCTCAGGGTCAAGAATGATATGTTGGGCAACCAATCGTTCATGGCGAAATGATTTTTTGTATCCCGCATCGCCAATCAACGATAACACCGCGTTTTTACTGGTCTCGCCACCCGTTCCTGCGGTGGTTGGCATGGCAATCAAAGGCGTTGTTTCGCCTGCAAACGTTTTTCCTTTACCCACACCTTCCAAATAGTCCATCACTGAATCACCAGAAGGCAATAATCCCGCCACTGCCTTTGCCGCATCCACAGCACTACCACCACCAATCGCCAACACCACATCAGGGCAAAAATCACGGTGTTTTTGCACCCAATCATCCACCATCATGGCTGATGGTTCACCCGTTACACGTTCATGTTGGATATCTAATTGGGCATTTAATATCTCCCATAATGCTTGGCATAACGGGCTATCATCAAATGACTTACCACCTGTAATCAGCAGTACCTTCTTGCCAAAACTTGCCAAAAGAGCAGGCAATGCAGCGCGTTTACCCACGCCGAAATGGATATGTGGTGTTGCTGCCATCGTAAATGCTTGTATTTCACGCATGCTCAAGCCTATAACGCATCAACATCTGCCCAGCTTGTGCATCAAGGTATAAGGATAATAACTGCATTTTCACTGTTTGAGGCAAGTCATCTTCTAACACGGTGTGGTAATCTTTTCCGCCCAACAAAGCCATGTAAGATGTGAGAAAAAGCTCATCCAAACAAGCATCTGCAAGCAATGTATGGTGTACTTTTGGTCCTGCAATCATATAAGCACTGCGATAATGCCGCTGCACCAACATACGGCGAATAAATCTGCCATCCACCTTATCAGGCGCAACCACCACCTCAACACCTGCATCTTGCAAGCTGCGGCGGGCGGATTCAGAGGATTGCGCAGTGGTGAAAACGATGATTTTTCGCTCTTTTAAGGCAAATACCGCTTCTAATGGGATGTCTAAACTGTTGGACATCACCACCACATCAGGTTGCGCCTTTAAACCCTGCTGCTTTCGCCACAGTTGAATATCTTGGTAATCAGGGCTACTACCTACAGGCAATAAATCCTGCGCTTTACCCACAGCTAACTGACGAAAATAACGCGCAGAAGTCAGCATCACATCACACTGCCCTGCCAACTCTTGATACAACCGCCAATCTCTGCCATTAGCAATGTCTTTGGGTACTGCATAATCATCAATCTGCGTATCCCACAAAGAGATGCGACCATCCAAGCTACTGATATAATTCGCATAAATGAATACTTGTCCAGCTTTGGCTTGTTGGTGCAAGTTGCAATCCAAATAGGTGCCTTGTAAAGGTCTACGCAATAAAGGCGCAGGATATAAACGCTCAAGCAAGGTTATTTACCTTGTTCAGTGCGATAGAATAACCATGCCATCAACGTCAAACTCAACACAAAAACCATCATCTGCATACCACTAGGTTGCTCATCATAACCCACCAATACATGTAATATATTACCCAACAAACTATCCTGTGAAAGCCATGCCGAAGTATCCCAAAGGGTATCAATAATGGGTGGTAACATCTCTACCAATACCAAGTTGTTGGCTGCTTGCGAAGCCATGCCTGCTGCCAACAACATCAACAACACACCCATCACCTTAAACACATATTTCAACGGAATACGCACCAAACCCTGATACAATAACAAGCCCAATGCCCCAGCCGCAGCCAACCCAAACAGCCCACCCATCAACATCGAAGCCATATCTACTCCTGCTTGCATCGCCCCAAACAAGAAGAACACTGCCTCAGAGCCTTCGCGCATCACCGCCGCAAAAGCGACGACCATTAACGTCATCATCGGTGCATCACCCTCAACTACAGAAGTACCCACTTGTTTCATTTTTACGCTCATTTCGCGCCCATGTTTGCTCATCCAAATCACTGTCCAAGCGATCATCAACGAAGCCATAGCCAACACCGCCGCATTGAAGACAAACTCCCCTGCCCCATCTATAGAGTCTTCCAATGCTTCCATAAAATATGCGACCAAAGCCGCGCCCAGCAAGCCCAAAGCCGCACCCAAGTTAATTCTACGCCTGGTGCCGACCACCCCTTTGGTCGCAGCAAATAACAAACCCAAGACCATCGCCATCTCTAACACTTCTCTAAATACAATAATAAATGCCGATAACATCCTTAAAACTCCTTATTTTGCACAAAACAAGCCTTACAAAGCCCAAAAATCAACAATTGATGTCCTTGCGTATGAAAACCATGTTCATCTGCCACCACATCCTGCAAACGTTCAATCTCTGGTTTACAAAACTCTTCAATATCACCACAAGCCGTACATACCAAGTGGTCATGGTGCGACTTATCCGCACGTTCATAACGCTTTTTATCCGCCAATTGAATCGAATCAATCAAGCCTTTTTCCGCCAACATCGCCAAACCACGGTACAC
>JAUZQU010000101.1 GCA_030950835.1 Mariprofundaceae bacterium
GACTGCTTTTTTGCGCGCAAAGAGCGATCATGCTAAAGGTTGGTTGCTGGATGTGATGCATTGCCTTGATATGATTCCGAATGCTGATTTTACTTTGGATGATGTCTATCATTTTGAAGCAGAGCTGAAGAAGAAACATCCGAACAATCATTTTATTAAGGATAAGTTAAGGCAACAGCTGCAAGTGCTTAGGGATAAGGGGTTAATTGCATTTAAGGGGCGAGGAAAGTATCAAAAGGTTAGATTATGATGTGCTTTGTGCTGCTGGAAAGGAAATGGTGAGTCTTCGTGTTTTGGTGGTGGCTGATGTGTCGGCGGAAGCGGTGCATGGTGGGGCGGAGCGCATGTTGTTTCACCATTTGCGTGCCTTGAGGGATGTTGGCATGGCGGTGACGGTGTTGACGCGGCAGCCTGATGTTGAGGCGGGGCTGCTGTTGGCTTTGGACTGTGGTGTTATGGAGCATAGGTTGCCTTTTTCGGGTGATAAAGGGTATGCAGGCTTGAGGCAGTTGAAAAACGAGGCGAAAAAGTGGTGGCGAGCGCATCAGTATGACTTTGATGTGGTGGTGGCGGAGCAGCCTTTTGTGATGTGGGCGTTGTTGCAGGCTGGCTGTGCTTTGCCGCGTTTGCAGGTGGTGCATTCGTTTGCTTTTGAGGAGTTTGAGACACGTTATGGTTTGCATATCAGCTTGAAACATCAGTTGGTGATTGCGGCAATGCGTAGGCTTGAGCAGAAGGTGTATGGTTCGGCGAATAAACTGTTGGTTTTAAGTCAGTTTATGCAGGATAGGTTGTTTAATTTTTTCTCGGTTACAATGGATAAAAGTGCAGTGGTTGCGGGTGCTGCAGAGCCGTTGACGGGTTTGTCGCTTAATCAAAGAGAGCAGTATAGGCAAGCTTTGGCTTGGCATACGCCAACCATTGTCACCCTGCGTAATCTTGTGCCGCGCACTGGGGTGGACTTACTGATTCAAGTAGCCGCTATCATCCATAACCAAGGTTTAGAGATGCGTTTTGTCATTATGGGTGATGGGGCGTTGAAAACATCCATGCAACTGATGGCAAAGGCATTGGGGGTGGCGGATTGTGTTGAGTTTACGGGTTTTTTGCCTGAAGAAGAGGTAAAAAAACGTTTATTAGCTGCCGATATATTTATGGTGCCGACACGTGGTTTGGAAGGTTTTGGGCTGGTGACTTTAGAGGCAAATGCTTGTGGTACACCCGTCTTGGCGACCCCGATTGCAGCCAATAAAGAGTTGGTACCCAACATCGTGTTCAATCAGTTGGCAGCATGCGCGTCACCTTTGGCGTTGGCAGAAAAAGTCATCAGCATGGGTCAAACACAGCTAAGTACAGCAGATAGACAAGCTATTGTTGAGGATGCGGCAAAACAATATACTTGGGATAAACACGATGCTGGATTTCTGCAAATGATTAGGGGGTTAACATGAAAATATTACACTTGATTACCCGTATGGATGGCGGTGGTTCGGCAGTCAACACCTTGCTTACGGCGACCCATCAGGCGATGGAAGGCTATCATGTTAAGCTGGTGTATGGGCTTAGTCATGAGTCGGAAATGTCCAATATTGAGAAAGAAAAGGTAGTTGAGGGTTTAGAAGCATTTCGCAAATTAGGCGGGTATACTGAAGTATTACCAAGCTTAAAACGTAAGCTTGGTTGGCATGATAAACGGGCGATTCATGATTTGCGTATTATCATTTTGCAGGGTTTTGATATTGTGCATACCCATACATCTAAAGCCGGTGCTTTGGGTAGGTTGGCGGTGGTGACTAAGGCTGTGAAGGTCATCCACACCCCTCATGGGCATGTGTTCCATGGTTATTTTGGTTGGTTGAAAACACGTATTTTCCTGATGATAGAGCGTTACTTGGCTCAAAAAACAGACATCTTGATTGCTTTAACCAAAGCTGAACGTGATGATCATTTGAAGCTGAAAGTAGGGCGAGAATCGCAGTGGAGAGTGGTGCCTAGTGGGGTGGATGTACAGGCAATTGAAGATTGGATTTGGCAACATCCTGTGGCTAAAGAGCAGCAGTGTTGGGATGTGATTTCGGTAGGGCGTTTGGTGCCAATTAAAGGTATGGAAAGACTGTTGAAGGCTTGGGTTTTGGTGGTGCAAAAACAACCAGAAGCGATGTTGGCTTTGGTTGGTGATGGTGAAGAACGCCGTCAGCTGGAGTGGTTGGCAGCACATCTTGGCATTGCCGACAATGTATTTTTTACAGGTTGGGTAGAGCCACTTGCTTACCTTGCCAAGTCCAAACTATTCGCTCTGCTTTCACATAATGAAGGCATGGGCAGAGCCGTGGTCGAAGCCATGGCAGCAGGTTTGCCCTGCGTGGTTTCAGATGTGTGCGGTTTAAAAGAGTTGGTAGATGATACGGTGGGACGTTGCCTTGATGCTGATGATAGTGAGGCAGTGGCAAAAGCTTTAATGACGGATTGGGGCAGTGAAACGCGGCGAAATGCAAGGGCGAGAGCCCAAGCCTACTCGGTTCAAGCCATGATGCATGGTTTGGCTGAGGTTTATGCTGAAGTCAGCCAAAAAAAGACGGAAAGTTAGCTGCTTTGTTCGGACTCTTCGCTGTGCGTCGAGAGATGAGGCGACCAGCTATGTAAGCCGTATTTGTAATAACCACGCACATTATGTAAACGATAATCCAAATCTTCTTCGATAGGGATGATAACGCCTTCAATCAGTGGTTGAATGTAGGTTGCCAACACCGCACCACCACCACCTGTAATCATAATCGCATCAATATCCCAATCATCCGACCATACTTGGTTGGCATCCGCGGCAACCGTGGCGGCAAGTTGTTTAAAGGCGTGTTCGGTGATTTTTTGTAAGTCATAAGCTTTGCCGCGTACTTTGATGTTGCCTTGTTCAACGGCAGTAAATAAACGGTAAATTTCGATGTCTACTTTGCAGGTTTCTTTGAGTTTAGTGGCGATTTTAGTGAATGCTTTGGCGATGCCATTTTGGGTGGTTAAACTACCACGTTCGGAGTAACGTCCTTTGTCAGAAATAGTGTAGTCGGTGGTGCGAAAGCCAATGTCAATGATGCCGATTTTATCGGTAGCAAAACGTTTGTTTTCAGGCTTACCTTGGCGATTGAGCAACCTATCCATCACCGTACCAATAGGTTGAGGTAAGACTTTGACTTCACCAATTTTAAGGTTGATTTCTTTGCGTACACCTTGGCTATTGGTGCTGCCAATACGGTGTGTGCCACGTAACATAGTTGCCAAGTCAGATTTAAATTGACGGTAATTGCCGATAGGTAAACCGACCACCAAGTTGATAGTTTGGCTGCTATCTCCCACGATTTTGCTTAAAGCTGCAAGCGCTAAAACTTTGCTGGATGTGGCAACAAACTGGTTTTGATCAAGGGTAAATGTGCGGCTGGAACTTTGGCGTTCGGCAAGTTCACCCACAAAATACGAAGTATCATCAATATCAATATGCAGATGTTCATCTTCACCTGCTGTACCCAACAAATCTTCATGAAATTGAAAATCAATGGCTTCGCCGTAGATGGATTTGAAGACTAAAAAATCATTGCCATCTGTAGTTTTGGTGAAGCCAAAACCAATATCAACCCCAATCATTTTGTTTGCCATATCCATCTCCAGCCTGCGCATTCTTCATGCAGAGTATTCAAGTGTGTTTCAAGCTTGTCAATATTTCTGTTTATTTTCTCCTACTTAACAGCTTTGGATGATGCAGTGTTTTTTATTGGCAATGATTTTGCTCACACTTATTTACCGATAAAGATTTGTGATTTGTAAGGAGTGGGATGATGGCAAAAGTATTGATTGTCGATGATATGGCTTCCATGCGTAAAATGGTTGCCTTTACATTAGAAAGTGTAGGACATGAAGTCACCTCGGCAGAAGATGGTGATGTTGCTCTGGAAATTGGTAAAAAAGATAGCTTTGATTTGGTGATTACGGATGTAAACATGCCCAATATGGATGGTATTACCTTAACCAAATCGTTAAGAGAGTTGGCTGCATTTAAGTTCACACCTATTTTATTGTTAACTACAGAAGCGGGTAAAGACAAGAAAATGGAGGGCAAAGCAGCAGGGGCAACAGGTTGGTTGGTGAAGCCGTTTGATCCTGATAAGCTGCTTTCAACGATTAAACGTGTTTTAGGTTAAAGTTTTATGTCTATCGACTTAGAGCAGTTTAAAGAGATATTTTTTGAGGAAAGTTTTGAAGGTTTGGATGCCATGGAGACCTGCTTATTGCAGATGGAAGGTGGCAATGATGACCTTGAAATCGTCAATACTGTATTTCGTGCCGCGCACTCCATCAAAGGTGGTAGTGCAACCTTTAGCTTTACGGCAGTTGCCAGCTTTACCCATGTTATGGAAGGGCTGCTGGATGATATGCGAGAGGGCAACCGCGCTGCTGATCAAGAAGTCGTCAATATTTTGTTACAATCAGTGGACTTACTACGCGAACTTTTGACAACTATACGTGAAGGTGGAGATGTTGATGAGTCGGAAGTATCTGATTTAAAAGAGGCTTTACAAGTTTTGCGTGGTGGCGAAGGTGCGCAAGCAGTGCCAGAAAAAGAAGTGGAAGCTGCGTCAGAAAAGAGAGATATTGAAGAATGGGAAATCAGCTTCAGCCCTGATGAAGACCTGTTGCAAACGGGAAATGACCCTGCATTGTTGTTCCGAGAGTTGGCAATGTTGGGTGAATTAAGCCTGACATACGATGCTAGTCGGTTGCCTGATTTTGAAGCTATGGATGCTGAGTTGGCATATCTACAGTGGAAGATGACTTTAAAAGGCTGCAGTGATAAAGCCGCGATTGAAGAGATATTTGAGTGGGTGGAAGATGAATGTGATCTTGAAATCACGGCCGTTCAGCCTGACCGACGCGCCGAAGACCGCAGAGAAGGTGATAGACGGCTAACTTCCAGGCGTACTGGTAGTCGCCGAGAAAAAGACCCTCAAAAGTCGAAAGCAGCCGCTGCATCATCCTCGATTCGGGTGGGTACGGACAGAATTGATACCTTGATTGACTTGGTGGGTGAATTGGTGATTACCCAATCCATGTTATCGCAGTTGGGTGAAGATTTCAGCATGGATAAGTTAGAAAACCTAAAAACAGGGCTTGGACAACTCAGCCGCAACTCGCGGCAACTGCAAGAAAGTGTGATGTCGGTGCGTATGCAGCCGATTTCGTTCGCCTTTAATCGTTTTCCACGCATGGTGCATGATTTAAGCCAGAAGCTGGGCAAAATCGTGAGGCTTGAAACCACAGGTGAAGACACCGAGATGGATAAAACGGTGATGGAAAAGATCAATGATCCCTTGGTACATTTGGTGCGAAACTCGATGGATCATGGCTTAGAAACACCTGAAGAACGCCGCGCTGCGGGCAAACCTGAAGAAGGCGTGGTGCATTTAAGCGCTAGCCATCAAGGTGGTAATATCGTGGTGGAAATCACCGATGATGGGCGTGGTTTAAACCGTGATAAAATTCTGTCTAAAGCCATTGAGCGTGGTCTGGTTCAAGAAGAAGATGATATTCCAGATCAGCAAATTTATAACCTTGTATTTCTCGCAGGTTTTTCCACTGCAGATTCGTTAAGCGACGTTTCAGGTCGTGGTGTGGGTATGGATGTGGTGCGGCGAAATATCGAAAGTTTGGGTGGTTCAGTGGTGGTGCGTTCCACACCTGGCAAAGGCAGCATATTTACCATCACCTTACCACTGACGCTTGCCATCCTTGATGGTCAACTTATTAATATTAAAGGTCAAACGATGGTGCTTCCTTTGGGCTCTATCATTGAATCATTGATTGTGGATAAAACACAGCTCAATGCCATGGCGGGTGAATCCGAGGTGTACAGCCTGCGCGATGAATACATCCCCATTATTCGTTTAAGTGAAGTGTTTGACCTTTCTGATCAGCAAGATGATTTACGCACAGCATTGTTGGTGGTAGTGGAATCAGGGCAAGACAAAGTCTGTTTTGTGGTGGACGATCTTTTGGCGCAGCAGCAAGTGGTGATTAAAAGCATGGAAAGCAACTTTTGTAAGGTGGGCGGTGTTTCAGGCGCAACCATACTTGGCGATGGCAATGTATCGCTGATTATTGATGTGAACGACACCATACGTTTAGCAAAAGAGCTGGGTATGGAACACTTACAAGCCCAGCAAGAGCAAGGCAATGCCAAATACAAACAAGCAAGAAAGATGTTGGAGGTCACAGGATGAGTGAAGCAGTTGCAGAGGCTGAACCAGAAGTGAAAGATGATTTGGCTGAGGCAAGAAATCAGTATTTAACCTTTATGCTGGCAGACGAAGAGTATGGCGTGGACATTTTAAGGGTGCAGGAAATCAAATGTTGGGAAGAGGTGACGGATATTCCGAACACCCCTGATTTTATCAAAGGTGTGATGAATTTGCGTGGTGCGATTGTCCCCATTATTGATTTAAGGCTGCGTTTTAGCATGGAAAGTGTGGAATATGATACACAAAAAACAGTGGTGATTGTGTTGAAAGTCTTAAGTGAAAAAGGCGAGCGCACCATTGGCGTGGTGGCAGATGCGGTGTCGGATGTGTGTAATGTATCACCTGAAGAATTGCGAGTCGCTCCTGATTTTGGTGGTGCGATTAACATCGAATTTATCCGAGGTCTGGCTTCGGTGAATGATAAGATGGTGATTTTATTGAATATTGACCACCTGATTAACCAAGGTGTGTTGCAACATGTGCAAGCGGAGGCAACAGTATAATGCGTTATAGCTTAGTGATGCTTGCGGCTTTAAGTGTATTGCCGATGCAGGTTGCAGCTGAGCAAACACCGCTTTCAGCTCAACCACCTCAGCTTATTGAGGCAAGTGGTTCAGCGATGGAGTTTGGTGGTAGTGTGCGTTTGCGTTATGAAGTTAAACAAGACTTTGGTTTTGGTTCTACAGCCGCTTCCAACACGCAAGATTACTGGTTGTCGCAACTGCGATTTTATATGAAGTGGCAGGCAAGTGACAAGGTGAATGTTCACCTTGAAGCCCAAGATGCGCGTATTCATCAAGCATTTTCTGATCACAGCATCAGCAACACCTCCACGCCCAATATTTTTGAAGATCAGCTTGATATTCACCAAGCTTATGTAGATGTGCATTTAAATGGTGGTGATAGCACGCTAAGGATTGGTCGGCAGAAGTTGAATATTGCTGCCCAACGTTTGATTGCTTCGTTGGAATGGGTGAATACAGCGCGGGTATGGGATGGTCTGCGTTGGACATCGCATTTTGCAGATAATCAACATACCGTAGATGTTTTTATTACCCAATTGGTGCCAGTCAACCCCACGGCTGCGAACAACCATGATACTACAGGCAGCCGCATGTTCAATAGTCATTTTAATGGCATTTATTATACCAACACATCATGGCTAGCCGACCTACAAAGCGAAGTTTACCTGCTACAACGCCAAGAAAGCATGGCACAAGATGATATTCAAACATTAGGCATACGTTTGGCATATCAACAGGGTGATTACGATGCAGATATGGAGTGGATGAATCAATCGGGTGAGTTTGGTGGTATGAACCATCAAGCATCGGCTTATCACTTGGGTGCAGGCATGAAGTTGAAAGCCCTAGCGACGCATGTAGGCATCGCTTACAACTTTGCCAGTGGTGATAGTGATGCCACGGATAACCAACATCAAACATTTGATAATTTATATCCTCTTAATCATGCTTATTACGGGTTTATGGACTTCTTTTCGTTGCAAAACATGCGTAATGCGGAGTTGGTTGCTAAAACCAAGTTATCCAAGAACCTAGTCTTGCGCACGGCATGGCAAGGCTTTTGGCTGGATGAGGAAGACAACGATGCTTGGTATAATGCAGGGGCTAAAGCTGTGCGGCAGGCAACTACCGATGTGGCATCGGATGTGGGGCAAGAGATTGATATCACCCTGATTTATAAGCTACCCAAGCAGAAGATGAAGCTGGTGGCTGGATATAGTCGTTTCTTTTCGGGAGATTATATCAAGCAAACAGGTGTGAGCAGTGCAGAAGCAGATTTCCTTTTTGTGCAAAGCAAATGGAGTTTTTAGAAGAGAGTCTAGGCATCACAAATGGATCAAAAACGGGTCACAAGTTGGACAGAAGTCGGGCATAAGTTAGACATAAGTTGAGTGAAACAAGGAGCAAGTATCATGAATATGAAATCACTACGCATAGGACATCGTTTAGGGCTAAGTTTTGGGCTTATTCTTATCATTTTGCTGGGTTTTGGACTATTTGCCAAGTCCACGATGGAGGATTTAGCGAGTTTAACGGACAAATTGTACGATCACCCCTTTTTGGTGAGTACAAGCATGTTAAAAATTAACATTGCAGCCACACAAATGCATTTGGAACTACAAGAGGCAGTGTTGACAGGCTCAGACAAGGTTATTCGTGAAACTATTGCAGTGATGCAAAAGTTAGAAGACCAAGCCATGCAGGATTTTAAGGTGGTGAAAAAAGGATTCCTAGGTGATCAGGCGCATGTTGTGGCAGCAGAAGAAGCCTTTCAAGCTTGGGATCCCGTGTGGAAAGATATGATGGAGATGGGCAAACATGCTACACCACAACAAATTGAAGATTATGATGTAGCGTTTAACAACCCCGCTTTTGAACTGATGTTAGAGAAGAATGCATATTTGATTGATTTTTCTTTTGCGAAAGCCGATGCATTTATGGGCAAGGCAAGTCATACCCATGATGCAGCGATTGCGACCACGTATGGGTTGCTTGCTTTAGCCGTATTATTGGCGTTGGCATTCGGGTTTTTGGTTACCAGAAGCATTGTGCGCCCTGTGACACAGGCTATGCAAGCCGCAGAAGCTATTGCAGGCGGCAATTTAAATAATGATATCACTTCAGATAGGCAGGATGAAGTAGGAAAGCTATTGGCATCATTAAAGAATATGCAAGATGTACTTGTTGAAAATAGAGGTAGAAATGCAGACTTTGAAGGGCAACTGGATGCGATTAATAAAGTGATGGCAACGATTGAGTTTAATTTGGATGGTACGATTCGTGTTGCCAATGATAACTTTTTGCAAGTGATGGGTTATGACTTGAATGAGGTTGAAGGTAAACATCATAGCATATTTGTGGAGCCAGAATATAAAAATAGCATTGAATATACGCAGTTTTGGCAGCGTTTGAATAATGGTGAGTCTACGTCTGATCAGTTCTTACGCCTTGGCAAAGGGGGCAAAGAAGTTTGGATTCAAGCTTCGTATAACCCGATTCGTGATGCCAATGGGGATGTTTATAAAGTGGTAAAATTTGCTACGGATATTACGGCGCAAAAAGTGGCTTCGCGTGCCTTAGAATCCATGATGGGTGAAGCGAAAGAGGTGTTGCAAGCGGTTGCCAAGCAAGACTTACGCTTGAATGTGCAGGGTGAGTATGATGGTGAGTTAGGCGAGCTTAAAGATGCGGTGAACAGTACGGTGGAAAGCTTGCGTAATATTGTGGGTGATATTCTTAATGTGGCAGGTGATATTAGCTCAGGTGCGGGTGAAATCAATGAGGGTAACACCAATTTGAGCGAGCGCACCCAAGAGCAAGCTGCAGCATTGGAAGAGACTGCAGCCAGTGTGGAAGAAATGACCAGTACGGTGCAACAAAATGCAGATAATGCGCGTCAAGCCAATCAATTGGCAGTGAGTGCGCGTGAACAGGCTGAAAGTGGTGGGGCGATTGTGGGTAATGTGGTGACTGCGATGGCAGGTATTACTTCCAGCAGCAAACGTATTGCGGACATCATCAGTGTGATTGATCAAATTGCCTTCCAAACCAACTTGCTTGCCTTAAATGCAGCAGTCGAAGCGGCAAGGGCAGGTGAACAAGGTCGTGGTTTTGCGGTGGTGGCAGCAGAAGTGCGTGCTTTGGCACAACGCAGCGCGGAAGCAGCCAAGGAAATCACGGGTTTAATCAATGAAAGTGTGGAAAGTGTAGGGCAAGGCTCGAAATTGGTGGATGAATCGGGCGAGGCTTTGACTGAAATTGTGGGTTCGGTGCAAAAGGTTGCAGATATTATCTCTGAAATCACCGCCGCTAGCCAAGAGCAATCGTCAGGTATTGAGCAAATCAATAAAGCAATCACGCAAATGGATGCAACCACCCAGCAAAATGCAGCGCTGGTTGAAGAAGCTGCGGCGGCGGCGGAAGGGCTTGATGACCAAGCAGGTGATATGCAGCAAATGATGAAGGGTTTCACCTTGGATGATGAGAATCAACAAGAGAAAAGAAAAACGAAGACCGCCAATCAACAAAAAAGCAGCAAGGGTAA
>JAUZQU010000102.1 GCA_030950835.1 Mariprofundaceae bacterium
TAAGTTGGATGTGGGGGATACGGTCAAAACGTGGTTAGTCCAAGAAGGAAAGGAAGGGGTCGCGTCTATCGTTATACCATCCATTTGCTCCCCCCTCACGATGTAACCATGAGCTAAACGTACAGCTTTTCTAACTTGATACAATGATAGACCAGCCCCCTTTTCTCGTTAAATTATTTTACAGTCGTAAAGTTTGAATTTACCATCATTTGTCATTATGGGGATACCTCTAGCGTTGCTTTGTGCAATCAGCATACGGTCAAATGGGTCTTTATGGTGGAACGGCATATCCTTCATCTGCAAGCCATCCCCTGCACTGAAATCGAGCATCTCAAAACCACTTTTCTCCGCAACCTCGACTGGATTGAAATTGACTTGCAATTTACCCAGCGATGACTTGATCATCAGCTCAACGATACTAATCGAACTGACGTAGACGGTATTGGTGGCAGTTTCCAAGGCTGCCCGTTTATGGGGATCGATTTTTTCTGGTTCGGATATAGCCCAGAGAAATATGTGTGTATCTATGATGATTTTCATTTATTCGGTACCATAAAACATGGCATTCACAGATTCATCTTCGTCGTATATATCATGGGGTGTTGTAAACTGGCCTGCCAGCAGGCCCAACTTACGTTTACCCTCGGGTTGATGGATAATTAGATCCACAAGTGGCAGATTATTTTTGGCAATGACGACTTTTTCGCCATGATAAACCATGTTCACCAGTTTGGATAAATTTGCTTTGGCTTCTGAAATATTCACAATCATCATAACACCTCTTTCACATGTAGTTGACCTATCATACCTAAAAAGACTCAGTAGGTCAATATGGGTATGTATGGTCAGCGAGGATAGTGTGGGGGGGGGCGTGTGCTGCAATACAGAACTTCACGGGGTCTGGTCTATTATTGTATTAAGTTGGAAAAACTGTACGCTTAGCTCATGGTTACAAGTGGCAAGTTTCCTCTTCGTTTTGTTCGTCAAAAGGGGGTGAAAAGCAGCTAATCCAGCTTTGATGTGTCGTATGTATTGTGCGTCAGATATTTATCCGCTACTCTAGTTGTATGTGGAAAAAAGCATGTGAGGTTGGTTTATGGATCCAGTGACTGCAATATTTATATTACTTCTGTTTTTTGGCCTGATGCGCCGCCGTCGTGAGAAAAAGACGTTGGTTGAACAAACCATCATGCCTACGGGTGTTTTTCCATATCAAAAGCGAACGACCTTGTTAACGGCCAATGAATATGCACTTTACCAGTTGTTGCGCTTGGTATTGGGCGAAAAATTTCAGATTCAGCTGAAAGTTGCTATGGCACAAGTATTGATGGTGAACAAGAATATTTCAGCTTCGGCAAGACCTGCATATCTCAAGAAAATCAATGTTAAAAGTGCTGATTTTGTGTTGTGTGACCCTGCAGACTTGAGGATTGTGGCGGTGATTGTGTTAGCAGGGCAGCAGACTTTTGTTGATGATGCCTGTAAAGCGGCAGCCTTACCGTTGTTCCACTTAAAACCCAATTATAAGTATAATCACGAGGAAATCAGGAGCATTTTGCAGCCTATCATCTGACTTTTCATGGTTATAGATGTCCCTAAATTATGCTGTGTGGTGGTATTGTTGCCGTGTTGGTTTAGTATCAATATGGCTTTGGCGGATCCACCTCAGCCCCAGTATTCTGATGCTATAACACTTCATGTTGCCCAAGGTGTTGGTCAAGGACTGGAGACTATTCCAGAGCATATCATCTTAGGTCATATTACTTGGGAGGCTGCTTATTTTACGGCGATAACATGGTCTAAAGTGATAGCTTCACCTGCGGATAGTGCATGGACTCATGGTTATGAAGTGAACGTGTTGCAGCACCGTGGTTTGCAACACAATACAGAAGTAGCAGTGGCATACGATGTCAGAACGGGCAATCTGAATTTGGCAGGTTTACAAGTAAACTTGGCTTTTGGAGTGGGTTTATCGTATGCGCTGGGCACACCATCTTATGAAGATGGCTCCAAGGATGAGCCTTTGCGGCGTTATCGTTGGCAACTCTTTTTGCCGATTGAATTGGAGTGGTCGAGGTTTGACCAGTCCAATTTTTCTTGGGTAACACGCATTCATCACCGCTCTGGTGTGTACGGATTAATTGCGCCTAAAGGGGTGGGCTCAAACTTTATCAGTACAGGTTTGCGTTATTACTTTTAAGCTGCATCAAGCAGTTGTGTAGCTATCATCATCAATCTGCTGGATATACTTACAGTGAACACTTAGTCTGATGCAGGGAAATCATCGACTTGAATCACCCGTTGAACGGCTTGTGCTGTATCCATCAAACATGTTTTTTCTTCTTGGTTCAATTGACCCTGCTGATAACAGTGCTCTAACCACTGTGTATATGTTTTTAAGCCTACTTTCCAGACAAAATCACCCGCCTTTAAACGTTGCTCAATGACAGATGCTTGCTTGACCAGTTGCAAGGCATGGCTTAAGCGTCCTGTGATGCCTGCTGGGTCAGTGTCTTGATAAATACCCTGATTGAGCTGGGCTTGCACAGCCTCATCTGCACATGCGGTCACCAACATATGCCCTAAATCATCCGATGGAGGTTGCAGCTGTTCACCCCAAGGAAAGACCACGGCGCGCATTTTAATATGGGCGAGTTTGAAGATGAGGTTGTGGCGAGGAAACTCACGAATAATGCCTGCTAAGGCTCTTTGAACCTCAAATAATGCTTGCTGACATGCCCAGTGCATCATGGGTGCATGGCTGCTTTGTTGCCCTTCATGTTCAAAACGCCACAAGGTTGCCGAGCATAAATACATGTTTGCCAAAGCATCGGCAAAACGCCCTGATAATTTTTCTTTGCGTTTTAATGCTCCTCCCAACATCAGTAAAGCGATGTCGGACAAGCTAGAAAATGCAGCTGAGAAACGGTTAAGTTGTTTGTAATATATTGCCGTTTCACCGCTTCTTGGTGAGGAAGTCAACCAACCGCCACTGAGTGCGCCAAGCATAGAGCGCGCTTGATTGGTGATGACATGGTGTACATGTTGTAACAATAATTGATCAAAAGCAGTGATGGTGTCAGGATCATCCTTTTGGGCAAGCAGTTGTAATTCCTGCTGCACAAAGGGGTGACAACGCATAGAGCCTTGTCCAAAAACAATCAAAGTGCGGGTAAGGATATTAGCACCTTCCACCGTAATACCCACAGGGATACTTTGATACATACGGGCTAAATAATTGGAAGGGCCCATGCAAATGCCACGTCCACCATGTATATCCATCGCATCATTGATGATGTCACGCATAGCTTCGGTAAGGTGGTATTTCATCATCGCCGTGATGACGGCAGGGCGTTCGCCTTGATCTAAAGCTGCCAAGGTTAACCTACGCCCTGCATCCATCATATAGGTATTGCCAATCATCCGCGCCAAGACTTCCTCTACACCCTCAAACTTGGCAATGGGCAAACGAAACTGCTGACGGATATGGGCATAAGCATAGGTGGTGGAGCAGGCGTGTTTAGCTGCGCCTACACTTAACGCAGGCAAAGAAATGCCACGACCTACGGACAAACGTTCCACCAGCATGATCCAACCCTTGCCAATGTTCTTTTTACCACCAATCAACCAACGCATGGGTACAAATACATCATGACCACTGTTGGGGCCGTTCATAAAGGCGGCATTCAGCGGATAATGCCGCCTGCCAATGCTGACGCCTGTGGTGTCGGTAGGGATGAGGGCGCAACTGATACCTAAGTCTTCTTGCTCACCCAACAAACCGTCTGGATCATAAGCATGAAAGGCAAGTCCAAGCAAAGTAGCCACTGGACCAAGTGTGATATAGCGTTTTTCCCAGTTGATACGAAAACCCAAGGTCTTTTTACCCTCAAAATCTTCGCGGCAAACAATACCCACATCGGGAATCGCCCCAGCATCTGAACCTGCGCTAGGCGCAGTCAAAGCAAAACAAGGAATATCTTCTGCGCTGGCAAGGCGGGGCAAATAATAGTCTTTTTGTGTTTTGCTACCATAACTGAGCAACAGCTCTGCTGGGCCCAGCGAGTTGGGTACCATGATGGTCACTGCTGCGGTTAAACTACGCGAAGCGACTTTTTGCACGACTTCGGAGTGGGCAAAGGCTGAAAATTCAAGCCCACCATACTTTTTAGGGATAATAAGGGCAAAAAAGCGTTGTTCACGGATAAATTGCCACACTTCTGGGGGTAAATCGTTGTGTTTGTGCGTAATATCCCAATCATCCAGCATGGCACATAAGGTTTGCACTTCGTTATCCATGTAATGTTGTTCTTCTACGCTGAGTTGGGGGTAACTGGTATGGTGTAAGATATCCCAGTCAGGATTGCCAGCAAATAGCTCAGCATCCCACCATGTATTACCTGCGGCAAGTGCCTCTTGTTCGGTGGCGGACATTTGTGGCAATGTTTTTTGCATGTAATGAAATAAAGGCTTGGTGATATACTTTTTGCGCCAAGCAGAGGCAAAAACAACTGCAAAAGCTAAACCTGTGATCACACATAATATGAACCACAAACCAAGAGAAAAAATATTCCATATGGCAGTCAACAGTAATAAAGAGCCAGCACCGACTGCCCAGTATTTGGCGGGGGCTTGTGTTTTAGCCAACAACACAAGAATGAACAACATCAATAGAACAAACCATAACCATTGCATAATTGACCTCCTGACTATATCAGTTTAGACGAAAAAAATGAAAAAAGCTTGGGGCTTGATACTGCACCTTGCGCAATGCACCATTGAGGCGATGAAAATGTTGCCCAATATTCAGAACTCTAAGACCTATCAAGCCATTTGATGTCTAACTTAGCAACAACCCACACTTACCGTGTCTTGATTTCCGCAGGTGAAACATCTGGAGATTTACATGCTTCGGCAGTGATTGCGGCTTTAAAAGCACAGCTGCCTGCGCAGGCGACATTGGAAATCGCTGGCATTGCAGGGGCGATGATGCAAAGCCAAGGCTGTGTGGCGGTGCGCGACATGGCGGATTTGAATGTGATGGGTATTTTAGATGTATTGTTGGCTTTGCCGCGTATTCGGGCTGTGGAGCGTGATATTTGCGCTTTTGCGACTGAATTTCGTCCAAATGTGGTAATTTTAACGGATTTCACCAGCTTTCACCTTGCTTTAGGGCGAAAGCTGCGAAAAAAAGGCATGTTTGTGATTCATTATATTGCACCCAAATTATGGGCATGGGGAGCATCACGCTTGCCCAAACTACAACAGTCGCAAAATGCCTTGGCATGTATTTTCCCCTTTGAAGAACAGTGGTTTCAAAGCCGAGGTATCAAGGCGAAATATGTGGGCAATCCTAGTGCATTTTCTTGCCAAGGTGGTTGGTCAAAATCTGAATTAAAACAACGTCTTGGCTTAAGTGAGAACACACCTTTATTGGCACTATTACCCGGCTCACGCCCCAGTGAGTTGAAGCAACATGTGCAACTTTTAGCGGATGTTTACCAACGTTTACAACAACATATACCCAAACTGGCTGCCGTAGCCACGTTGGCTCCTGGTGTAGCAGCAGAAACCCTGCAACCGTTGACTGATGTTGGCGTGCAGTTATTACAACGCACTGCACAAGACTATGCGCTGCGGGCGGATGCGGCGGTGGCTGTTTCAGGCACGGCAACCTTGGAATTGGCACTTTGGCAGACACCCACAGTGTTGGTGTATCAAACATCGACTTTAAATTGGTGGATTGGACAACGCTTATTAAAAGGACGCTGCGTGGGTTTGGCTAATATCTTATTGTTGGGCGACAAACCAAGTGAGCAAGCGATTGTGCCTGAATTATTGCAACAAAACTGCACTTTAGACAACATAGAACAGGCAGTATTACCCTTATTACAAGGTGAATATGCAGCGCAAACGCAAGCTTTTGCCCAAATCAAAGATTTGTTGGGTGAAAACAACCCAGCAGAGGCAGTTGCCAAGATATGTTGGGCGGAAATGGCTTCATAATGGCAGTTTATGCGGTGGGGGATATCCAAGGTTGTTACCAAGCGTTGCGGCGTGTGCTGGAGAAGGTCAACTTTAACCCTGCTCAAGATGTGTTGTGGTGTTGTGGCGATGTGGTGAACAGAGGGCCGGATTCTTTGGCTGTATTGCGTTATTTACGCGGGCTTGGTGATGCTTGTGTGTGTGTGTTGGGCAACCATGATTTGCATTTGTTGGCGTATGCGGCAGGTGGGCGAAGTTATCCCAAAGACACTTTAGAGGCTGTGCTTGAGGCAAAAGATGCAGAAGATTTGTTGGACTGGTTGCGTCATCGCCCTTTATTACATGTGGATACTACCTTGAATAAGGGTTTGGTGCATGCAGGGCTGTCACCGTTGTGGACATGGCAAGAAGCACAAACAAGGGCGGCAAGTGTTGAGCAAGTGTTGCAGTCGGGTGACTGGGGCGCGTTTTGTAAGTCTTTACAAACCAACAAGTTTCCACGACAAGATGAGGCTGCACACCATGCGAATGACGGGAAAAATGAAGGTGAAGTGCGCGTTGAAAATCATGCTCAGAATGAACAGGCACAGCTGCGTTTTAGTGCAGTAGTGCTGACCCGAACCCGTTATTGCCAGCAAGATGGTGTGTTTGACTGGCAGAATAAATCATCAGCTATGCTTGAAGATGGGGTGTTACCTTGGTTTGAACATGAAAAACTGGCTTGGCGAGCAGGTCTAGGTGCTGCTGGTCGCTTGGTTTACGGGCATTGGGCAGCCAAAGGGCTGATGACACAGCAAGCACATGTTTTGGGTCTGGATTCAGGTTATGTTTGGGGTGGAAGTTTAACTTTGGCACGCTTGGATACGGAAAAACTAACATGGGTTGCCGTGGATTATGCCTGATATGCTTGATGCCGTGAGAGCGCCAAACAGCTACATTACCCCATGTTTCAGGCTCGCTATTGATATGATGATATACATGCATAAAGTTTAAAAAGGTGGTGATAGCATAATGATAAAAGCAGTGTTAAGAGAGAAAATATGATGAATATTATTGCAGGTATACATGCCGTAAAACATGCGTTGGATGCCGATGAAACATTGGATGAACTGTTGTTGGTGAAAGGCAAAAATCATCCGCGTTTGAACGAATTGGTGCATTTGGCACGTAAAGTGAAGCTTAAAGTGTCTTTTGTGCCCAAAGAAGCCTTGGAAAGGTTGGCTAATGGGGTGCCGCATCAAGGTGTGGTGGCGAAAGTAGCAGCAAAAGATGCTGTGAGCTTTAAAGACTGGTTAGTCGCGCTGGAACAAACACCATCTGCATTGGTATTGATACTCGACCAAGTGACCGACCCACATAATTTAGGCGCCTGTATTCGTACAGCAGAAGCCTCGGGGTGTGCGGGTGTGGTGATTCCCAAAGACCATGCCGCAGACTTAAGTTCACCCATTGTTTCAAAGTCTGCCTGTGGCGCTTTGTCGCGTATTCCAGTGTTGCGGGTGACCAACTTGGCACGCTCCATGAAAGACTTAAAAACAGCAGGTTTCTGGATTTCAGGTTTAGCTGGCGAAGCAGATACCTTGCTTCACGACATCAACTTTTCAGGCAAAAATGCCTTGGTGATGGGTGCTGAAGGCGAGGGTATGCGCAGGTTGGTGCGCGAGAGCTGCGATCAGTTGGTGAGCATACCTATGCCGGGCAAGATAGAGTCATTGAATGTGTCCGTGGCAACGGGTGTGGCGTTGTTTGAAGTGGTGCGCCAAGGATTAATAAAGGGGTAAATATGGATATGGTATTGATTGAAGGTTTGGAAGTGCGTACGGTGATTGGGGTGAACGCTTGGGAGCGTGAAATCAAACAAACAGTGCGCCTTGACCTTGAAATGGCATGGGATATTGCCAAAGCAGGGAAAACGGATGCGATTGAAGATACCTTGGATTATTTTGCAGTATCCCAGCGTTTGACAAAGTTTATTGAACACGCTGAATTTGCCTTGATTGAAGCCTTAATGGAGGCATGTGCCAAGATAGTATTGGACGAATTTCAGGTGCCTTGGTTACG
>JAUZQU010000103.1 GCA_030950835.1 Mariprofundaceae bacterium
TTAAATCCACTTTGTACGATTCGTTATTCAGCAACGCACAAAGACAAACATAATCGACTCTACAAACTGGATTCGATTGATGCTTATGAGCAGAAGCTGGTGAAGCAGATTGAAGTGGCATCTATTCAGGTTCAGGACGGACATAATAAGGCATATATCAAGTTGCTTTCCGTAGATATTAAAACGCATACAGCTAAGATTGAAATGGATGCAGTGCAGGGCGGGCAGGTAAAACGTATCACTAAGAAAGTGAAGAGCGGAACTGACCTTTTAGATCTGTCTGGCGGAAGAGACATCTATGATGGTTACGTTATCAGTGATGTTTATTGTGAACCTGGAAGTGAATACATTGATTTTACCAGTATGCCCGATGAGATTCGATTAAATCAGGTTGTTGGTGGTGTGGATGAAAACCAATACAAGCGTTTGCAGATTCGCAAAACGATTGAAGAGCACCTTGAGAAAGAGCTAAGGCTTAGGCCCAAGGGGTTGAAGGTTTTAAGCCTTTTCTTTATCGACAAGGTGGCAAACTACCGCAGCTATGATGAAGATGGAAATCCTCAAAAGGGAAAATATGCCCAAATGTTTGAAGAGGAATATGCCGCACTGATTAAAAAGCCAAAATATCACGCTTTGTTTGAGGGTGTTGACCTCGAATCATTGCCTGAAGAAGTTCACAACGGTTATTTTGCTATTGATAAAGGGAAAGATTCTAAAGGTGCAAGCCGCCTAAAAGAATCTTCTGGTGATGGTAAAACCAAGGCTGATGGCAGTGCATACAGTTTGATTATGAAGGACAAAGAGAAGCTTCTTAGCTTTGAATCCAAACTAAAATTCATCTTTTCTCACTCAGCTTTGAAAGAGGGGTGGGATAATCCCAATGTATTTCAGATTTGTACCCTCAATGAAACATCATCTGTGATGAAAAAGAGGCAGGAAATTGGTCGTGGCTTACGCATTGCAGTGAATCAGGAAGGGGAACGGGTTTATGGTTTTGATGTGAACACACTAACCGTGATGGCGAATGAGTCTTATGAAGACTTTGTTAAACAACTACAGAAAGAAATTGAAGCCGATGAAGGCATTCGTTTTGGTGTGGTTGAGCAGCATATGTTTGCCAATATCGTTGTTGCGAATGACAGCCATCAGGATGAATATCTTGGGGCTGATGCATCGGAAGAAATTTATCACCACCTTTATGAACAAGGCTATATTGATAACATAGGCAAGGTAGATGATAGCTTGAAAGCGGACTTGAAAGCGAATCAGGTTAACCTTCCTGAAGAGCATGTGGAACATGCCGCTCAGATTGTTGCTGTACTGAAAAAAGTGGCTGGCAATCTTAATATAAAAGATGCTGGAAAGCGTGAAAATGTTAACCTGAACAAGAGCGTTTATCTTGGTGAAGAGTTCAAGGCACTTTGGGAGCGTATTAAATATAAAACCACGTTCCGAGTGGATTTTAATGTTCAAGACCTGATTGATAAGTGTGCCAAGGAAATTAATGAAAACCTTGTTGTTGGTAAGACACGCTTCGTTTATGAAAAAGATAAGGTGCAGGTGCTTCGTGGTGGTTTAGAAGGCGTGGGTTCTAAAAAGAATGCCTATATATATGACGTTAAAGATTTTAGCCTTCCAGATGTGGTGAGTCACCTTCAAGATGAAACAAACTTAACTCGCAGAACCATTGTTGATATTCTTATCAAGAGTGACCAGCTACAAAAGTTTAAAAGCAATCCTCAAAAGTATATTGATGAAGTTGCAGCCATCATCAAACGCCAGATGCGTCACTTTATTGTAGATGGTATTAAGTATGAAAAAATTGGCGATGAACACTTCTATGCTCAAGAGCTTTTTGAAGAGAGTGAGCTAACAGGCTATTTCAGCAAAAATATGCTCAAAGCTGAAAAGTCAGTTTATGAGCAGGTTATTTATGATTCGGATGTGGAGCAAGCATTTGCTAAAAGCTTCGAGAGCAGTGATGATGTGAAGGTCTATGCCAAATTGCCATCATGGTTTAAGATAGATACCCCTCTAGGTAGCTACAATCCTGATTGGGCTGTCTTGGTGCAATGTGATGGTGCTGATAAGCTTTACTTCGTTGTAGAAACCAAAGGTAGCTTATTCTCGGATGCTCTTCGCCCAACCGAGAAAGCCAAGATAGATTGTGGCAAAGAGCACTTCAAGGCTATTGGTGAGGATGTTGGGTTTACCGTAGCTAATAAGTTTGATACGTTTATGGGTGAGGTTCTTTGATGGGTAAAGTTTGGTTTGTGGGTGCAGGGCCTGGTGATCCTGAGCTGATTACGGTCAAAGGGCAGCGGCTGTTGCGTGAGGCAGGGGCTGTGCTTTATGCCGGCTCGCTGGTCTCTGAGGCTTGTACGCTTTGGGCTGGTGAAGGCTGTGACATTGCCGATTCTAAAGGTATGACTTTAGCAGATATTACAGGCTGGTTGATTGAAAAAGCAGCCAAACATGAAACGGTGATTCGTTTGCAGACGGGTGACCCTGGTTTGTATGGTGCTTTGATTGAAATGCTGCAACCTTTGGATGTTGCGGGTATTGAATCCGAAGTGGTGGCGGGTGTGTCATCGGCGTTTGCCTCGATGGCGGCAGCTTCTGAGAGCATGACCTTGCCAGAAGTGACGCAAACGGTGATTTTAACCCGTGTTGAAGGGCGTACACCTATGCCAGAGGGTGAAAGCTTGCGCGAACTGGCGAAGCATAAAACCACGATATGTATGTTTTTATCCATTACCTTGCTAAACAAAGTCCGCGAAGAATTGTTGGCTGCGGGTTGGCATGATGATGATAAGATGTTGGTGGTACAAAAGGCTTCATGGCCGGGTGAAGAGAAGATTGTGCATGGCACGATTGCAACCATGCGTGAAAAATGCAGGGAAGAGAAAATCAATGCTCAGGCTATGATTGTAGTGAGCCCAACTTTGGGTGCGCGAAATTGGCAAGTGTTGAAGAAATCAAAACTATATGATGCGAGTTTTACGCATCGCTTTCGTAAGGCTGAGAAAAAAATATAAACTACAAAGTCAGAGAGGTACAGAGAAAACGTAAGGTATAGTCATTCAAGGATGAAAGTGTTTTTTTACGCGTCATAACTGAGCGTGACCGTAATCATACATATTTGAACGATGATATTGTACGCCTCTGTGTCTTGATTCCTTTGTGGTTAAAAAGTGTGGTGAAAAAATGAACGAGACAATTTTATTGGTGGGTCATGGCTCACGCGAACCAAGTGGCAATGATGAAATCGAGGCTTTTGCTCAGGAATGGCGCAAGCGTAAACCCAAGGCTCGCATTGAAGTCTGCTTTATTGAGTTTGCCGATGTCACACTTGATGCAGGCATGGATTTAGCGGCTAAAGATTCAACACGGGTGATTGTGGTGCCTTTGATTTTAGGTGCGGCAGCGCATGTGAAGATGGAAATTCCTCACCATATTGCTGATGCACGCAAGCGTCATCCCAAGGTCGAATTTATCATGGCCAAACATTTGGGAGCCACGGATAAAGTGCTTAAAGCATTGAAATCAGAGCTGAGCAAAGCCATGTTAGGCTTGGATGCTCCCGATGCCAAAAATACGGGTGTGGTCTTGTTGGCGCGTGGCTCTTCGGACAAGGTTGCCAATGGCGAAATCGCTAAAATGGCGCGTTGGTTGTTTGAAGAGACTGGGCATGAGATGGTCGATTTGGCATTTACAGGTATTACTTTTCCCAAGGTTGAGACAGTGGTGCAGCGGCAGGTTGCTTGTGGTATGAAGCAAGTGGTTGTTTTACCCTATTATTTGTTTACGGGTGTGTTGATTGAGCGCATTGCGCGTCAAGTTGCGCGTTTAAGCCAGCAATATCCGACGACATCCTTTGGTTTAGCTAAATATATTGGCTTTGATGATGCGATTTATACGCTTTTGGACGAACGTGTGTCCGAAGCTATTGGTGAAGGCGTGGATGAACCAAAAATGCTTGAATGCGATGGCTGTAAATACCGTGATTTTGCCGAAGAGCATGGTTTTGGTCATCACCACCATGATTGAGGACATCACATGAAGCAAAATATTGTTACCGAACAAATGACCAAAGCAGGGCAGGCGATTGAACATTCATCGTTTGCCATTGTCGATGCAGAAGCTGGTGAGCGCGGCAATTATACCGAAGAACAATGGCCACTTGTACGGCGCATGATTCATGCTACGGCGGATTTTGAATTCAATGGTTTGACTGAATTTCACCCCCATGCCATGCAAGCAGGTCTTGCGGCGATTGCAGCAGGTGCATCCATTGTTGCCGATGTTGAAATGATTTGTGTGGGTTTATCCAAGCCGCGTTTATCTCATTTCTCTGTGCAAACACACCAATTTATATCCGATGAAGATGTGATTAGAGATGCGAAGAGCGAAGGCACAACACGGGCTGTTCAAGCCATGCGCAAAGCACATGCTAAGGGTTTGTTGCATGGTGCAATTGTCGGTGTGGGCAATGCGCCTACGGCATTGTTGGAAGTGATTCGTTTGATCAAAGATGAAGGTCTAAAACCTGCGCTGATTGTGGGTATGCCTGTGGGTTTTGTCTCTGCTGAAGAGTCCAAAGACGCTGTTGCCGAACTCACTGAAACCCCTTGGGTGATTACAAGAGGGCGCAAAGGCGGCTCAACTTTGGTGGTCTCGGCGATTCATGCCATGCTGGCTTTGGCTGAAGCTAGAGAGAAAACATGAAGTTAGACAGCCCTTTACAAGAAGGTGAAGTAGCCCTTGTTGGCGCAGGACCTGGTGATGCGAGTTTGCTTACTTTGGCTGCTGCCACATTGATTTCGAACTGCGATGTGATTGTGCATGATGCTTTGGTCTCCGAGGCGATTATGGCGATGGCTAACCCTGATGCTGAGCTGGTGTTTGCTGGCAAGCGCGGCGGCAAACCTTCGGCTAACCAACAAGATATTTGTGACACTTTGATTACCTTGGCGAAAGAAAAAAAACGGGTTGTCCGTCTCAAAGGTGGTGACCCTTTTGTCTTTGGACGTGGTGGTGAAGAGATTCGCGCCCTTGCGGCTGCGGATATTCCATTTCGTGTTATTCCAGGCATTACTTCAGGCATTGCCGCGCCTGCTATGGCAGGGATTCCAGTCACCGACAGAAAGGTCAATGCCTCACTTGCCTTTTTGACAGGCCATGAAGCCGAAGATAAATCGCGCATGGATTGGCAGGCCTTGGTGGCGGCATTTCCTGTGTTGGTGATTTATATGGGGACACGAAACCTGCTCAAAATTGCCCAAAACTTAGTCGATGCAGGCATGAAAGAGGCCACAGCCGTTGCCATCTTGCATGCGGTGAGCTTACCACACGAAAAACACGATTACGGCACATTAAAAGATGTGATTTCGGGTGACTTACAGGGTGTTTCACCAGCGATTGTAGTGATTGGTGATGTGGTAAATGAACGCCGTGAATGGCGGAGTATCGCTTAGCATGAAAAAGAAAGAACGTGGTACACGAAAAGGCTTTACCACTGGTGCTAATGCAGCAGCAGCGGCACGAGCGGCGGTGATGGGTTTAATTCAGGGGCAAGTGCCTGTTGAAGTGGAGACTTTATTACCCAATGAAAGCCGTGTGTTGTTTCAAGTATGTGATGGGCATGTGGCTAACGGCAAGGCA
>JAUZQU010000104.1 GCA_030950835.1 Mariprofundaceae bacterium
TGACTCGGATAGCGCAAATGGAGCCTTGCTTGAATCATTTTGCCAAGCGATGAATGATGATTTTAATACTGCAGAAGCTGTGGCGGCATTGTTTGATGGATGTCGTGATTTAAATAAAGCTTTAGATGATGATGCAGATCATCAGGCAACACAGCAACAAGCGGCAAGTTTTATAGCAATGGCAAATATGCTGGGTTTGTTGCAACAAGATGCTGAAACTTGGTTTCAAGGTGATGCAGTTGATACAGTTGCTATCGAAGCTTTGATTGAAGCCAGGGTAAAAGCGAAACAAGAGCGTGATTTTACCCAAGCAGATGCGATTCGTGATGAATTATTGGGGCAGGGTATTGTCTTGGAAGATAGCGCAACGGGTACACGATGGAAAAAAGCTTAATCGTGATATGTAAGAAGCAGCAAACGCCTATTTTTATAGGGCTTGTTTTCAGTGTGGTCTTGTTATTGAGTTGGATTTTCCAGCTTGAACCATTGCGTGATGCGGTGAATATGCTGGCTGTTTCAGGGTTCAGGCTTGAAATCAGTGCTTGGTATATCATTTTGGCACCTTTGATGAATATATTGGATGTTTTGAGCTTTTGCAGTGCTTCGCAACATCAAGCTGTCATCGCTGTATGGCTTGTATTACCATGTTTGGTATCACTTCTTTTATTGCTTCGTAAAAAAACGCCTTGGTTGAAGTGTATAGCCAAACTTGCTCTTACATTTACCGTGAGCGTGGTTTTTTTACTGCTTCTTTATGTGCTCGCACTATTGTTGCCTAGACCCATGGGCGCATTGGTGGCCGAAGAAACAGACGTTTTACTGGTTGATTTCCATAGCCACACCAACTTTTCTTGGGATGCCAATAGCTTTTTCACAGCCAAACAAAACCGTTTATGGCATGAAAAAGCAGGTTTTGATGCAGCCTTTATTACAGATCACCTTAGCTTTGCAGGTGTGCAAGCGGCAAAACAAGAAAACCCGACGCGTGCAGGAGATGGACTGTTGCTTTTAGCAGGGCTGGAAGAGGTTTATCAAGGTGTGCATGTGTTGGCATTATGTGCGGACACCAACATTTATGAAATCAGCAGTACAGGTTGTCAGCCTTTATTTATTCAAGCCAACCCCAGTGCTATCGAACGCTTAGAAGAAACCCATGATGCAGGAAGAGGTGTGTTGGGTGTTGAAATCCATGATGCGGCGCCTGTGGGTTTAGAAACAATTTTACAGCGGGATATTTGGTTGGCACAAGCTGAGAAATTTGATGTTGCTGTGGTATATGGATCGGATAATCATGGTTGGGCGTATGCTGCTTCGGCGTGGAGCGTATTGCGTATCCCAGATTGGCGAGACATGGATGCGGATGCCTTAGAATTGGCAATTACCCAACATATTCGGAATCAAGGTTTTGCTGCCGTACAGGTGGTTGAACGCAATTTACTGTTGCCTGCAAGTTCTTGGTTGGGGCAAGTGATGATGCCGGCACAACTGCTGTGGCGTATGTTGTGTGTATTGTCGCCGTTAGAGCGTTTATCATGGTGGTTATGGTGTTGCTTTGGTTTATGGTTGTATATTCTGAAAAAAGATGATGTCCAAGTTTAAAACCATTTTCATTTTCACTTGCCTTGATTGGTATGTGTTGAGGCTTTGGTTTTGGCCTTTTCTGGGTATACTTTGTTTGGTGGGTTCAGTTTTTGTCATTCAAAACCTGCTGGTTTGGTTATCAGTATTGATGGAACATGATGCATCCTTGGATTTGGCATTGACGTTGTTTCTTAGTCTGATGCCCAGTGTGTTGGTGATGATTATTCCGATTGCCTTCTTTTTTGCACTGTTGCGTACGGTATCGAGTTTACAAGAAAGCAGTGAACTGGATGCTATGTATGCAGGTGGACGTTCATTATTACAGGTGTTTCGCCCTATTTTTATGGCGGGTATGCTGCTGTCGTTATTGATGCTTTGGATAACGATGCAACTTGCGCCTTTAGGCAAAGTGACCACATATAATACGGTTGCCCAACTATCATCGCTCAAGTCAGAGCCAAGTTTTGCCCCTCAACGTTTCATCCAAGGTATCGCAGACATCACTTTTTATGTGGAAGGTGAAAATGCAGATGGTTCTTATGCTCAGGTGATGTTTGCTGATGGGCGTGGCAGTCATGGGCAGCTTGTGATGTATGTCGCCAAAAAAGCAAGGTTTAGCAATTCAGATACAGGTATTACTTTGTTGCTTGAAGATGGCGACCAAATCAGCGGAGAGAAAGATAGCTTAAGAGCCGTACATTTCGAGCAGTATACCATTCAAATCCCCTTGGATTTAGAGGAGAGTTATCGCAATTTATCACCAGATTCGGATCCTTCGTTTATGGATGCCCAAACCTTATATACTACCTTGCAAGCTGAGCAGGTTTCCAGCAAAAACATAGCCCAATGGCATAATAGATTAGTCACACCGTTGATTGTATTGTTATTGTTTTGTTTTGCCTTACCCATGAGTTTGCAAGCCAAACGTAGCCAACGTGGAGGCACTTTTTTCATGGCTATTGCCTTGATGGCATTGCTGAATCAGTCGCAATTGATTGTGTACAACAACATCAAACTTGCAATATTGCCTTGGTGGTCATTGTGGGTGTTGCTATTGAGTTTTGCGGCACTTGCTTACTGGTTGTTATGGCAGGTGAACCGATATGGTAATTTATCGCATCTATGGCAAGGGTTTAAACGTCGTGTTACTTAAACATATCATTTATCCATGGTTAAGTTTGGTTGCCCTTTTTACCTGTGTCACTTTGAGTTATCGGGCGGTATTTGCACTTTATTTCACAGATATCTTTGCGCAGCTTTCATCTGGGCAGATATTATATGCTTTGTTTTGGGGTTTGCGTTTTGATGTTGCGGTAGGGCTATTTTTTGCTTTACTGGCATGGATAACTTATCGTATATGCGCTTCTTTTTCTCTGCCATGGGTATATTATGGCTTGATACTTCTACCATTATTGATGGTAATACAAACCGCAGACATGCTGTATTTCCAAGATGCAGGGCGACATATTGGTTTGGAAATCTTAAGTGCTGGAGGAGATGGTTGGCAGTTGTTTAACCACGCTCTGCATACGGGTTTGACCTTGATGATATGCAATCTGCTGTTGTTATGTGTATGGCTTGGGTTGGCTTACCGATGGCTGTCTAAAGTGAGCTTAGAACAGCCGTTAGTGATGACTATGCCGCAAAGGGTGTGTACATGGGCACTGATTATTGTGTGTTCAGTCGTGGGTATTCGTGGTGTTGGAGGCGTGCCTCAAGCGCCGATTCACGCTTATCAAATAGGGCAATCAGAACAGGCAGTGATTGCTAGTAATGCAGCGTATATCACTTTATTTATCCTGTTTGCTGAGCAAGAAAACATGACGCAAGTGGTCTTGCCTGCTTGGTCTGGTGATAAAGATGCCTTGTTTGCTGATTTGTATCCCCTGCATTCAAACCCTGAAAATAAGATGAAGGTTCAGCATACGGACTTAGCAGCCAAAAACATTGTGCTGCTGTTTTTGGAAAGTTGGAACGCGGCATGGATGCGCAGCTACAATCCCAGCTTTGCCCATGATGTGACGCCACATTTCGATCAGTTTCGTCAACAAGCTATCAGTGCAGATTTAACTTTAGCCGGCGGACATCGCACCGTGGAAGGTGTGTTTACAACGATGTGTTCCTTCCAAAACCCTTTAGGCAGTAGTATAGCGCATAGTGCTTTGCTCAACCTTGACTACCTTTGTTTGCCTGAATTGTTACAACAACAGGGTTATCAGACTGTGTTCATCCAAGGCTCGCATAGGGATACAGGTAATGTGGGTTCGTTTGCTCAAAGCTTAGGTTTTCAAGAGAGTTTGGGTAAAGGGCAACTGCCCTCTGGTACGTTGCCGCATAATGCTTGGGGTTTACAAGATGATGATTTGTACAAGGTTGTTTTGGATAAGTTAGACAGCCAAACTGCACCATTCTTTTATGCTATCAATACCACATCCACCCACGACACCATACTTCCACCGCATGTTCAGCCTTTATTACAAGCCAAAAGTAGCCAAGATAAACATATCAATGTGATGGCATATGCCGATCAAGCTTTTGGACGATTTATGCAAGCATTTGCGCAAACTAAGTGGGCAGAGAATACCATTATTGTGGTTGTAGCAGATCATACCGCGCAAATTTACAGCAGCTATTTGCATGAATATATGATTCCTATGGCAATCAAAGCCCCAGATGTGGCAGCAAAGATGCTTCCTTATGCCACATCCCAACGTGATATTGCCCCGACCTTACTTGAGTTGTTAGGTTTACCTGCTGCGCCGAGTTTTAGTGGTAAATCACTACTATCATCGCCCACATTCTTTGCTGATTATTATCATCAGCAACATTTGGGCTGGATTGAGGGGGATGTGTTGCTGGATGTGGATCTAAGCAATGCTCAAACGCGATGTTATGCTTAGCGAGAAGATGCTCAATGCTAAACCCAGTGCCTTGTGTTGATGAATCAACCATGAAAGAGCATGTTTTGGGTTTCACATCTTTACAGCAACAGCATTTAAGAGAAGGTACAACACAACAGTTTTTGCAGTGAAAATTATGTGCAATAAAGGGAATGGGTCATGCAAAGTATCATCAGGAATATTAAG
>JAUZQU010000105.1 GCA_030950835.1 Mariprofundaceae bacterium
ATGATGAAACAGAGGTTTAGCTGCTTGTAGTTGTGCTTGGCTGCTGGAGTAACAAACCTTCCAACAGACCTGAATCCACAGCAGTTAAAGCCTGATAACCCCAACGTTCAAACAGGCTTTCAATGATGGCCAAACCAGCAATGATGACATCTTCACGCCCCTTTTCTAAAAGTGGGATAAGTAAACGCTGTTGGTTGGTTTGGGTGCATAACTGCTGCTTAAGTTGCATAAAATTAACTTTGGATAAACCATAACCATTGATGGATATAGCTTGATAATGGCTTAAATCTTGGGCAATGGCGGCTAGGGTGGTGACTGTGCCTGCGGTGCCGACCAAAGATGCGGGTAAAGCTGTATTGTTGCCCCAAAATTGTTCGAGCTGGCTGATGAATGGCTGTGTTTGTTGTTTTAGGACTTGGTAGTGTTGGCTGCTTGGTGGGTCGCTGTGTAAAAATTGTTCTGTTAAACGTATTACGCCTAACTTCAGGCTGATGGCATCAACAATTTGACCATCTTTTACGCGTGTAAACTCTGTGCTACCACCACCAATATCAAACAATAACATATCCTGACTGACAGCGGCTGGCAAACCCAAGGTCGCCCCTTTTAAGGCTAAATGGGCTTCTTCTTGACCTGAAATGATACGGATAATCAGCTTGGTCTGCTGCTGTACCGTGTGTACAAAGTCTGCACCATTGCTGGCTTCACGCACTGCAGCCGTGGCAACAGCATGGATGTGATTAACCTGTATATGGTGTTGTTGGCAGACGTGGGCGACTTGTTGTAATACTTGCAAAGCGCGTTGTTGCCCTGCTGCGCCAAGCATACCTGTACGCTGCAAACCTTCACCCAAACGGGCAATATGATGTTCGTAATGTATGGTTTTAAAACCTTGTGCTGTGGTCTGAGCAATCAATAAACGTATGGTATTGGAGCCAATATCCAAGACCGCGCGAGGTTTAGTCAACACGTTGGCTGTGTTCGCGATGGTTGCGGGCGACGTTGACATAATGTTGCGCAGACTGCTTTAAAAAGGACTTTTCTTGCTCGGTTAAAGGGCGACGTTCGCGCGCAGGGCTACCTGCATACAAATATCCGCCTCGTAATACTTTGCGCTCAGGCACCAAAGAGCCAGCAGCCAGAAAACAACCTTCTTCTAAGACAGCCTGATCCATAATCAATGAACCCATGCCGACCAAACAATGGCTTTGTATTTCGCAGCCATGTAAAATACAACCATGCCCTACAGTCACATCATCACCGACCACACATGCCGCGACACCATGACTGGTGTGCAGCGTGGAATGATCTTGGATGTTGGTACGCGCACCAATTTGGATGTCATGCACATCTCCGCGTAATACCGATTGGTACCAAATCGAAGAATCAGCACCAATCTCTACACGACCAATGACATCTGCGCTGGGCGCAAGCCAAGCCGATGCCTCTATTTGGGGTGTCCAGTGTTGGTAGGTGTAAAGTGCCATGATAGGTAGTTTTTATTTCACTTGAATGGGTTCAGCGGCATCTTTTTTGATGTTTTTGGTTTTATTGGGCTGCGCTTTTTCTTCAATACGCGCACAACGACCATTAATCGCAGAACCTTCAGCTAAAGTGATGATTTTATATTCTACATCACCATTTAAGATGCCATTACAGCCAATTCTTAAGCTATTTCCAGCGCGAACATTACCATTGATGTCACCATGTAATACCAAGTTAGGTACATCGACCTCACCTTTGATATGCGCACCTTCACTGACAATCAATGTACCGTCTTTTTCAGAATGGATATTACCTTCAAAACGACCGTCAATACGCACAGCACCTTCAAATGAAAGCTCACCTGTAAATACAGAGTGCGCACCGATAAGGGTATCGATATGTTGGGGTTCTTTGCCTGTTGGCGCGGGATTTTCTTTTTTGAACATGTTATTCTCCTTGAATAATGAGGGTTTGTGTATTGACTTTTTTACGTGCTGAATTATAAATGATAAACTCAATGTGGGTGGGTTGCCATGTTTCTGACCATTGAAATTTACGTTGTAAAAAGACATGTGTTTCAAAACGATAGAGGACTTTCTTAGGGCTTAAATCCAGTCGGTTGCCTTGTTTATCTAAAGCAAAGAGCTTGTAGCTACCCAATAAAAATCTCGGTAAACTACCACCTTTCACCAGCACGGCTTGCCATGCGATATGGTCATCCGAGGTGCGAACGGCACTACTTTGCAAGACTTGCACACCAGTGCCTTTACGCGCTTCTAAAATGCTTTTAAACATGTGTAATTCGGCGCTTAAATCGCGGATGCTGTATTCTTGGTTGCCAATAAGTTCTTCTAAACTTTCGATTTTCTGCTCTTTTAAGGCATTTAAGGTGTTGCTATCGGCGAGCTTTCTTGAAACATCACTGTTTTGTCGTTTAAGTTGTAGATTTTCGGGGATCACTTGCTGCATATTGTGTAAGGGTGCGTACCACGCGCCAACCAAGAAGGGTACGAGTGCAAGTAAAACGGCCAATAAAGTGATGCTAATTGGGCGAAGAAAAAGATTCTTTGCAGGACGACCACTCAAGGCATCCATGATGATGATTTGTCGTGGCTGTAGCCAAAAGTTACGCATATGGAGTGATTTTAAGGCCAGCTTGCATTGATAGCAAGACCTAAGGTTTCATCGAGCCCAAACATGATATTCGCATTTTGAATGGCTTGTCCTGATGCACCTTTGAGCAGGTTATCAAGGCAACTGACCACGACTGCTTCAGTCTCGCTCAGTATACTTAGACCAATATCACAACGGTTGCTACCCTTCACGTTGCTGGTGCTGGGCAGTTGCCCTTCGGGTAAGATACGGACAAAGGCATCATGTTGGTATTGCGCATTTAATATACCGTGCCACTGATGGCTGTGTTGACCCGTTAAATGGATGGTGCTTAACATGCCACGGCTCATGGGTATGATATGGGGCACAAAACGTACGCTGACTTCTTGTTTACCATAAAAGCTTGCCCACTCTTCCATTTCCCAAGCATGGCGATGTTTAGGTAACCCATAAGCGGATAAACCTTCATTGATTTCACAGTATAACAAACCTGTTTTTGCCGCCCGACCTGCTCCAGAAGCGCCTGATTTGGCATCAATGATGATGGATGAGCTTTGGATGACTTTGTGTTGCAGCAAAGGAATCAAGGGTAACAAAACGGAGGTGGGGTAACAGCCAGGGTTGGCGACTAAAGATGCGTTGATGATGCTGCTGCGAGCATGTTCGCTTAAACCATAAACAGCTTGTTCTAATAAAGCAGGAAAAGGGTGGGCTAAACCATAAGCATCGGCATAGTTGTTCAGGTTAGGGTGTCTAAAGTCTGCGCTTAAATCGACTACACGTTTGCCACTATCTAACACCTTTTTAACACTTTTAGCTGCTGCGGCGTGGGGTAGGGCAGTGAATACAAGCTCAACATCGGAGGGTATGGCATCATCTGCTTTGGCAAGGATGATGTTTGCACTTTGGCTGGCGATGCTGGGCAAGACTTCGCTTACGCGTTTGCCTGCTTGGGAATGGGCTGCCAAGTGCTGAATGTGAAATTCAGGATGGGCATCCAAAAGACGAATAAGCTCAGCACCTGTGTAACCAGTCGCGCCAAGAACAGCAACAGCAATAGACATCTAGCTTTGAACCTCCGTCAGTAACATCACAATCAAGGGTGAAGAAAACTGGGTGAAACAAAAAGGGAGAGCGTGAAAGCTCTCCCTGAATTGGAATATGTAACGTTTAACGTTTGGAGAACTGCGGCGCACGACGTGCTTTTTTCAAGCCGTACTTCTTACGTTCAACCACACGTGCATCACGTGTCAAATAACCTTTTTCTTTCAGTTGGGCGCGAAGTCCTGCATCATATTCAAGCAAAGCGCGAGAAATACCATGTCGAATTGCGCCAGCTTGACCAGAAACGCCACCACCATGCACATTCACGCGAATGTCCAAGCGGTCATCCAAACCCACCAAAACCAAAGGACGCAAAGCTTCTTGACGAATGATTTCGATAGGGAAATAATCTTCTGCAGTGCGGCCGTTGACATTAATTTGTCCGCTACCTGATGTAAGTATAACACGCGCAATACTACGTTTGCGTCGTCCAGTTCCGCGATAATAAGAATCAGCCATTGTTTACTCTCTTTTGTTGCTTAATTTAGTTTTAGTGCTGCAGGTGCTTGAGCAGCATGTGGATGTTCAGAACCCGCATAGACTTTCAATTTAAGAAGCATCTTGCGACCCAAAGGTCCTTTTGGCATCATGCCTTTGACAGCCAATTCAATGATGCGTTCAGGAAAGCGTTCGCGTTGCTTTTCTAAAGTGATGGTATGCAAACCACCAGCATAACGACTATGGCGATAATATTTCTTTTGTTTTTCTTTGTCGCCAGTCACTTTGATTTTCTCAGCGTTGATGACGATGACATGGTCACCACAATCAGCGTGAGGTGTGTACATAGGGTTGTGCTTACCACGTAACACACGTGCGATTTCAGTTGATAAACGACCAAGAATAAAATCTTGAGCATCAACGATGTACCATTTGCGCTCAATATCGCCAGGTTTAATAGTCCAAGTAGACATTTATGTTCTCCAAACATTCAAAGGTTTTGTGACTTGCAGTTGACATTCAGAGTCGATGTTATTCTGAATCTTGATACCAAGCACGACACTTTGAAAAAACTTTATAAAACGTTGCGGCAGCTAAAGTATGTTAACTACCGAACGGGTCGCGCATGATATGAACAAAATTGTGGATGTCAACTGTCTTCATGGGCATCGCGCAGAAGTTGGTAGGCACGTTGTTGTAAGACTTCAGGCGAATAGGGTTTTTGTACAAAAGAAACATGGTGCTGCTCAAAGCCACGCATACTATCTTCCTCAGAATAACCCGAAGAAAACAAGACAGGCACGTCTTTGTTGACTTCCCTTAGCTTGAAGAAACATTCTTTACCACTCATGCGCGGCATGGTTAAATCCAGAAGTACCATGGAAATGTCAGCTTTATGGGCGTTGTATATTTCTACACCTTTTTCCCCATCTTTGGCTTGTAAAACATCAAATCCCATGCGCTTTAATAGTGCAGTGCTTACTTCCAAGACCATTGCTTCATCATCAACAACCAATACGGTGCCTTTAAGTGTTTTAGGAATTTCACGGATGACAGTGATATCCGTGTTTTCGACGGCATCAAAATAACCAGAAGTTGGGAACAAAACACGGAATGTGGTGCCTTGACCTGCTTCGGACGTGAGCAATAATGCACCATGATGCCCTTTGACAATGCCAAGTATGGCGGACATACCCAAACCGCGCCCTGTAAATTTAGTGGTAAAAAAGGGCTCAAATACTTTGGACTGAACATCTTGACTCATGCCTGAACCATTATCTTGAACTTCCAAGTAGATATACTCACCCGCCTCAATATCGTCAGCATGGCATTGGCTGAGGTATGCTGAGTCCGCATCCATCAAACCTGTGCGCACGGTGATGTGACCATGCTGGTGTTCAATGGCTTCAGAAGCATTGATCACCAAATTCATAATGACCTGTTGGAGTTGGGCAACATCTGCTTCGACTTTGGGTAATTTTTGTTCTAATTCGTACTCAAGGTGTGCGTGTTTTTCAATGGAGACTTCTAACAACTGCACCATATCTTTTAAGATGTCAGACATATCAATCACTTCAATAACAAAGTGCCCTTTGCCTGAATAAGCCAACATTTGACGGCATAGGTTGGCGGCACGTTCGCTGGCAGATATGATATTTCCCAGCTTTTGTGCATCATTGATGTTGGAGATATTGTGCTTGAGAATAGAAGCATTGCCAAGGATGGAGGTTAGAATATTGTTGAAATCATGGGCAATACCACCTGCCAAAACCCCCATAGATTCTAGGCGTTGGGTATGTTCGACTTGGCGTTGCATCTTATCTTTTTCTTGCTCGGCATGGATGCGCTCAGTGACATCAATGGCTAAGGTGACTACGCCTAACAGGGTTTTATCATCATCCAAAATGGGCGCTTTGACAATTTCGAACACATGGTCTGTACCATCGACACAGGCGATAGTTTCATGGCTAAAGTGAACATTCATGCTGCGAATACATTCACCATCGGACTGCATAAAACGCTGACTCACAGCATGGGGGAGCAGGGTTGAATAATGCTCTGCATTGAGGAAAGCATCTGCGGCGATACCAATTTTCGAGGCGAAATTTTGGTTCATAAATTGGATTTTACGATCTGTGCCCAACATCCAAATACCAATAGGTGCATGTTCGAGTATGGTGTTCATGGTGCGCTGTTGACGGGCAAAAGTATCTTCGCGTTTTTTACGTTCAGAGACATCCCGCACCAACATCAGCACAGCATCAGCACTTTCAAAACGAATAGGCATCAGGCTAACTTCGGCATGAAAGACTAGGTTATCTTGGGTGAAAAAACGGGTTTCAATGTTGGTATAACGGGCATTTTGCAAGACGGCAAGCTGGCGAATGAGCATTTGTTGCACATCATCAGGGTGTAAATGGTTGCGAATATCAGTATTGATAATATAGGAGCTGCTGTAGCTGCCTAGTTTCTTGGATAGCTTATTGTTGATATAAACAAATTTACTGTCTTTAAATACAGCAATACCTACATCGGAGGCTTCAATGATTTGTTTATAACGTTGTTCATTGCCTTGCTGGACTTTATGATGATCATTGATTTCAGCCACTTTGGCTTGCAACTTACGCTGAAAGAAAAGATGCCAATACAACCCCAACAGGAGCATGTTTGCGCCCAGCAAAGCGATAAACATGAGGTTAGACATGTTGAGGCACTTGTTGTTGCATGGCTTTATGGATCGGCATCTTGTTTAAAATGAACTTCATCCTTTTACTATCTTAAAAGCGCATTAAAGTAGCTTTTACAAATTTTGCATGGGCATAAAGTTATCCATGAGCTCTCTTGAAGGCAAGTCTTTCAAGAGACCTTGGTTTTTTACACCTTGGAGGATAGCCTTTTTTTTCGTAGGCTATGCCACTTGAGATGAGGGATTTGGTTGTTAAAGACGGGTGCTGAGTTAATTGGCGATGATGTAAGAAATGGGAGATGGACGATGATGACACAAGATCAAATGAAGGAAAAAGTGGCAGAGGCAGCATTGGCTTATGTAGTTAAGGGTTCGATTGTGGGTGTGGGCACGGGTTCAACTGCCAACAAGTTCATTGATGCTTTGGCAACCATGAAAGATGATATTCAAGGTGCGGTAGCCAGCTCTGAAGCCACTGCCGAAGGGTTGAAAAAACATGGCATCCCAGTTTTTGAGTTGAATGAAGCTTTGGAGAAAGTGGGCAAACTTTCGGTGTATATTGATGGGGCAGATGAGTTTGATGGCGGCAAAAACCTGACTAAGGGTGGCGGTGGTGCTTTAACACGCGAGAAAATTGTCGCGGCGGGCTCTGAAAAGTTTATCTGTATTGTGGATGAAAGTAAAAAGGTGGACATGTTGGGTGCGTTTCCTTTGCCGATTGAGGTGATTCCTATGGCGCGTGCGCTGGTGATGGCTGAGGCGAGTAAACATGGGGGGGAACCTGAAGTGAGGGCTGGTTTTACTACAGATAATGGGAATATTATTATTGATGTGCATGGTCTACAGATTGCGGATGCGCCTGCATTTGAAGCAGCGTTGAATCATGTGCCAGGGGTAGTGACCAATGGTATTTTCTCCTTTCAAGGCGCGGATGTGATTCTGATGGGTACGCAAGATGGCGTGGTGGTGATTGATTAATTCAAGGGTTATTCGAGATTAGTCGAAGAGCATGTTAAAAAAGACAGAACAGACACGTTTACTGGCTACGCCGCTTCTGGCGGTGCTGGTTTGCGTGTCGGTGTTGGTGGCAGGTTTGTCATGGCAGGTGTTGAACCATATTCAAGGTAAAACCCAAGAGAGTGTGACCAATGTATTGCGGGCATCCTTATTGCATACCCATGATGAAATCACCGCTTGGGTGTTGGGCAGGCAAGAAGATGCACGATCTTGGGGTGAATCGGCGGCTTTGCGTGAAAAAACACAGCAATTGATGGATTTGATGCCTGAAAAGCGTCCTTTAAGCCCTGTTCAAGATGAAATATGGACTTTATTGGCACCTATGGTGGATAGATTGGGTTATCGTGGCGTGACGATAGTCAACTCGCATCAGCGTGTGGTGTCTTCGTTGGAAGCGCACCAAATTGGCATGTTGCACCCTATAAGCGGGCAAAATGGTGCTTTGGACAAGGTGTTTCAGGGGCAAAGTCTGATGGCTAACCCGCTGCATGTGGGCGAGCTTTGGTCCACAACATACCAGCAGACCATGTTTGTGGCAGCGCCTATGCGTGATGATGAAGGCGGCATGATGGTGGCAGTCATTTTTGAAATTGATCCTGCAGGTGAGTTTAGTGACATCGCAGCACATGGACGCATTGGCAAGACGGGTGAAACTTGGTTTTTTGATGCACAGGGTTGGTTATTATCCAAAAGTCGTTTTGAAGAAGCTTTGAGACAACAGTCTTTGCTGAAAGAAAATCAATCATCATTGTTGGGCATTCAAACTGCGTTAACTAAAGAAAAGGTTGCAGGAACGGCATCTGAAACACTATATATAGATAGTAATTATTTAGTCAAGCAGGTTGCTGCGGTGCGTCTATGGGATGATGTTTTAAATTTTGGCTTGATGACCAGCATTGAAGTGGATGAAGCTTTTGAGCCGTTTTACCGTACGCAAAACCTTGTTTTGGCTTCGGTGGC
>JAUZQU010000106.1 GCA_030950835.1 Mariprofundaceae bacterium
AGTTGAGGTTCGGTGCATAGTTTAATGTGCCATAACTATCCATCGTAGCCGTACCATTGCTGGCAACACCACTGACACTATACACAAAGCTATATGCATCACCAATATCGGCGTCTGTTGCTGTTAAAACAAAGCTGGTATATGTATCTTCAGACAGTGTCGTCGAAAAACTGGTGTAAGGGCTAGCTACTGGGCCTGTAATCACGGGCGCATTGTTCACATTGTTAACCGTCACATACACATCCAAAGATACAGCAGCAGTATATCCATCGGAAACTTGCAAGGCGAAATAGTCCAAGCCATTGAAGTTGGCATAAGGTGAATAGGTAATGCTACTACCCGTCACGCTTACACTGGCAGACGTGGGTGCGGATAACACACTGTAGATAGCCGCATCACCATCTGCATCTGTCGAAGTGAGCGTCAATGTTGCGCTTGTATTTTCATTCAAGGTCATGGTATGCGAACCTGAAACATACGCCCCACTCCATGCTGGCTGGCTGTGTGACACCTGAATGCCTGCTGTTAATGCTATGGCTTGGTTTGCGCTGCTATCTGTAGCATAAAAGTCAATTGTAGAGAAACCAAAAGGTATGATTGCTGGGGCATTATGGGTGACTGTGGTGTATCCATCTACCAAGTCATACGCAGTAATACTGGCAATTTGCGCTAATATCAGCGCATCACTACTGCTGATGCCGCCAATTATATTCGCCGTAGCATACATGTCTCCAAACAAAGCATTGGATAAGATAGGTGGCGTGGTATCGGTTATGGTGACTGTTTGTGTCGCGTTGACTTGATTACCCGCTGCATCCGTAGCTGACCATGTTACCGTGGTCACGCCCACTGGATATGCATAAGGGTCAGCAGCTGCATACACATCTGCGCTCATCAGCAAGTAACCAAAGCCACTATCCAAAGCATACGGCTCACCTGCAAGCGGAGCTATGGCAGGGTTGGCATAAGGGCTGATATTGAGCACACTCAATAACGTGGTCGAAGCGATTGCTTCCACACTGATTGCCTGCGCTGCGACAATCGTGGGCAGCAAGGTGTCACGGTACAAGGTTAATGTTGGCGATGCTGGACTAATATTACCTGCAAGGTCATTTAGCGTCACCTGATACACATAACTACCATCTATGCTTGCGTAAGGGTCAGTAAATGTCCAATCACCCAAGATATTGGTGGTGGTCGTGCCTTGGACTTGCGCTGGCAAGGCATAGGCATCATATACCGTCACCACAGCATTCGGCAGCGCTGGAGATGTATAACCTGAAACCACTATCACCGAAACATAGGGGTTCACAGGCACGTTGATCACTGGTGCTGTAGGTGCAATGGTGTCCACCGTGATAGAAACTACCGCAGAAGCAGGGCTGACATTACCAGCAGCATCACTGGCATAAGCTGTGATCGCATAAGTACCATCAGCTAAAGCCGCAGCAACACTGCTCCAAGTCGTACCTACTGCGGTTACTGTAGCAATATTCACCACACCAGCATACACATCTATAGTTGCAGCAGATTCCGATGTGCCTTGTGGCCCTAATATAGCAACATTGGTGTAAGTATTATGGGCAGGGCTAGAAATCACAGGCGCAACAGGCGCTGTAGTATCCACCACATAGATATTTTGGCTCACAGCAGTTGCCGCATTACCTGCCGCATCACTGGCATTCCAAGTAATCGTGGTCAAACCCAGAGGGAAAACTGTAGGCGCAAGTGGTGCGTTGCTTATGATAGATACCACACCCACAGCATCTGTCACGGCCGGATCGGGAATTGTCGCCGTAATCCCCACGCCCAAAGCCGATTCCAGAAAAACATCAGCAAGTGGTGAAGCAATAAGCGGTGCAGTGGTATCTTGCACCCAAACTTGACGAGACACTTGCACTGCAGCTGCATAACTACTATCTGTCACATTGTATAACACATTGTAAACTGCCACTATATAAGGATCTACTGGGTTGGTAGTCACGATCAATGGCGTTACATTACCATCTTCAATATCGGAGGCTGTCGCCCCTAAGTCTGTATAAAGCAAACCTGCTTCTGCATACACATTCACCGCGCCTGTTAAGCTGATAACAGGCGCATCATTGATTGCTGTAACCGTAACATTTGCCGTTCCAGCAACTGTTAAACCAGCTGCATCTTTCACGGTATATGTAAAATTATCTGTACCATTAACATTTAAGTTTGGCGTATAAACAAGCTGATTAGCAACTATCGAAGCAACACCATTTGCACCTTGTGCTAAAATCGTGAATGTAAACGTATCACCAACATCAGGATCAACTACTGTAGGTGTAACTGCAACACTTGCCGTGTCTTCTGCTGTTGTTATCACCGCAGTGCTTGCTGTTGGTGCGCTATTCACCGCACTGATAGTCACCCCAATAGTCACCACCGCCGCTAAACCACCACTATCTGTCACTGTGACTTCTATGTTGTCGGTGCCATTCAAATTGAGCGTTGGTGTATAAGTCACAACACCATAAACATCCACCACTGCCACACCCAAGCTTGGGGCTACGCCTGTTATTGCATAAGTAAAAGTATCACCCAGATCAGGGTCGCTAACATTGATATTGGTGCTGGCCGTGATGTTTTCAGGGGTCGTGATATTGGTGGCAGTTGCTGTAGGTGCTTGGTTTGTATTATTGACGTTCACATTCAAGGTTAGGCTGTTCGCTGCCAAACCCAAGCTATCATTGCCAGCACGGTGAGCGTATACGACCCTGCGTCATTGAGTGTAGGCGTAAGTGTAAGTACACCAGTCGTTGCTTGAATGCTTGCCCATGTCGGCGCAGCTGCAGGCAAGGCATATGTCACACTATCCATCACATCCGCATCTGTCGCCATAGCTGTGATGCTGGTATTGGTCACACCCTCAGTCACGGTGATATTCGTTGCAGAAAGCGTTAATACTGGTGCTTGATTGACCACATTCACTTGGAATGTGCCAACAATATTGGGGTCTTGGTCAGGGTTGACAGCTGGGTCAATTTGCGCAGTAAGCGTCTGTAAACCTACAATATTCGGCGCTGTCCAAACATTAGCAACCACACTGCCCACACTTGCCGTCCAAAGAATCGGCGATGATGCTGTTGGCGCGACACCACCAACCAAAACAGTCAGATTCACCACTCCAGCACGCACCACACTGGTCACATCGCCCGTGATAACAATCGCCAAGTTCATAGTCACAGGCACCGTAATCGCTGCGCCTGTTAAATCTGCGGTACTTTGCCCTTCATACAAGGTTGCACCTTGTGCACTTGGTAAATCAAAGGCCAATACGCGGAATTTCAAGCCATTTCCATTGGCTACGTTCAAGGTCAAACTTAGATTGGGTAAATTCGCCACCACAGGCCCTAAAACAGAAACACCAGTGGCAGAAAAAACCTGAACAGACATCGATTGGACATTAGTTGGCACATTGCCTGTCCCTTGCAAGGCACCTGTTGCCATCACATCTGCCAAAGAAATAGTCACTTGCGTGGTATTGCCAGCTGTGGATGTGTTTGACTCAGTACTGTCACCACTACACGACGATAATACCAACATCATAACCAAAGAAAAAACTAAACGCATCATCACTTTACCTCTAAAAAACATTTTATCTCAAACGGACATCATATCCCATTCTTCCCCTGTTTTAACGTCCATCCTAGACGCGAACATATCCCCATACATGAACCATCTTTAACATGAAACAACACATGTATAAAGTGATGCACAACACATTGTCGCAAATCACTGCATATACTGTTAGCTGGTTTTGCGTGTTTTTTGTATCGCGACAGTGGTTTTCTTGGCTTGTTTAGTCATAAATTGTGCCAATAAAGGCAACACCGAAGGCGCCAATTGTTTTATATGTAACATAGCGGCTTGATTGAGCAATAATAAATCTAAATTATTCACCGCGCACACTGAATAGGCATATTTTGAGCCTTTTGCAGCCCGTGTTTCCCCTAAAACATCATTATCACGGCGGATTTCCACGACCATTTCTTGTTTTTCCGAGCGCACCCGAACTTCTGCTTCACCCGATAAAATCATATAATGATCCGAAGCCGCTGAGCCTGCTTCAAAAAGAAGCTCATCTCTAGGCAGGTCAATCAATGTTAAACCCTGACTTAAACCCATACGTTCGCCTTGATCCAAACCCGCAAATACAGGGTGCCCTGACAAAAAACTGTTTAACATCCGTTCTTTCATCAACTTGAAAATGCGGGTGCGAAAATCCTCATCGGCATCAATCACTTGTTGAAAAGAGTTTAAATCAATACGAATAATTTTCGAATCTTGGGCTGTATAAATCGAAGCAAAACGAGTTTTACCACGCAAAGCACCATACTCACCATACACATCACCCGCTTTAAGCTGGGCAATCACCTTCATCTTGCCTGCATGTTGTTTTGCCACCGCAATCGAACCTTCAGCAATGAAATATAAGTCGTGCGGAGTATCGCCAGCATGCATCATCTCCACACCTTTGCTCACATGCATGATCCGTGAATATTGATTCAAAACCCGCAAGTTTAGGGGGCTCATACCTTGTAAAATAGGGAAACGCTGAGCATTAAGTGCGTCGTTGGACACACCAATTTGATTGACTCCAGAAAGCTCTAAAAAACCTTCTTCATTGATTTTAGACATGCAAGACCACCTAGGACAAACGATATGAAAGCTAGCCTAGTTCTGTTTTAACATATCCTCAAGGCTATTTTGGTCAAACTTGAATCTAAAGCGCATAAACACACCCTTACGCGCATATTCAGCAGCCGCAAAATCAGCATCGTAGAAACCTACAAAGTTGTAACCCATGCTTAACCAGAAGTTATCAAACATATTATGACCTACAGCCAAGCCCGCATTGGGTTGATAGTTGTTCAAGTGTCGAACGCGTAACGCTGCGGTATGTACAGACACATCCCAATCTTCATTGAAATCGTATATCCACTGCACACCCAACAAGTCTGTCAAACCCGACCATGAATTTGCCGCCAAGGTTTCTTGGCTCAGTTTAATGCCATGATTCACCCGCAACTGCCATGCCGCTGTAGACTGCCAGTTTGCCGTCATATTGTTGATATAACGCAGGCTTTTACTCTCAAATGTGCCACCTGTATGTTCATTTTGACGCACATCAAAACGATTCAACAACATCAATGCATCATACGATGGTCGCCATGCCGCACGCAGCGAAGCATCGGATACGACACGCTGCTCTCCATTAGCCAAATCATCCTGCTGCCAACGCAAGCTTAGCTGCATCGCCAAAGCATCCATCGGTGAACCTTGCAGCCCAACACTACCACCCCTGTGTGTGCTCAAGTCGCTGATGCGATATTCCACACGATTCGTCCACACCCAGCTTCCCGGTCGATAATCAGCACCCAAAGAATAGGCTGTAAAATCATCACCACCTGTTGCTACAGGTGCGTTTAAATTCAGTTGCACAGGTGTTTTATGGGTCAACACTTTGGTTTGATCCACACTTGCACTCACACTCAAGGCTTGGTTGATTTTCCATGTTTGCAGCAAACCAGCATTGGCAAAGCTACGTTTACCATCTTCTGCCAATTGTTGCTCATAACTTGCCGACATTTGAGCCCCATTCCAAGGCTGAGAGTTCACGCCCAAGCGCGTTGAAGTGGTATCTTGAAACTGCCCTTGTGTCCACTCTTGGGTGGCACTTAAACTGGTCGCTGCTGTGATGCGATAGTCCAGACCAACACTGCTTCGTGTTGGGAAATCCACCCCATTATTTTGCGACAATGCTTGTTCATGGTCAGCCCTTGCCGACAAACGGTTGGTGATTTGTGTAGTCGCACCCACATTACCCAAGGTCGATTCTGTAACCGAACCTGCACCATCTTGATCACGATTCGCCCGCACACCTGCGCGCATTTTATACGCCTCTATCTGTTTGTTATACTGCACATGCGCCATATCACGTACCGCGCCCGTATTGGTGGTTTCTTGGCGAAACACTTCCGCATTGATGCTGTTATCCTGATCCAAGCGCCATTGCCCATCAGCACCCATCTTAAGCGTGGCATTTTCACTTGTAGGCTGTTGACCCAAACCAAAAGCATCTTCTTGTTGACGAATATATGCCAAACCACTGACATCTTTACTGGTCAAACGGCTCTCTACTTTCCAAGCCGAACCCAACACCTGACCATTTTCAGTAGAAGCGGCCTCGGCTCTGATTTCAACATCTTGATTGATTTGAATTTTAAGATCTACACCATTTAAAGTGTTGCTACCGCCCAAACGCCCTTCAGTAATAAAAGTACCACCGATTTCCATATCTTCGCTGGGTTGAACATACACACGACCACCAGCAGTTGTGAATTGGTCGGTCAAATCATCGGATTCATACTCCACCCGAATCATGATGGGGTTCAAGTTCGAATCTTTGCTTAATACAGGTTGTTTAAACCAAACCGTACCCAGTAAATAATCAATGTCATAATCCAAATGGCGCGTCAACGTAGTAGTATTTAAGACCACTTCACTTTTAAATCTATCCATCGTTTCAATACGAATCGTTTCTGAATTGCTCATCAGATTACTGCGGCTTAATGAATACAAACCACTGGTACCATTGCCTTGAATATCATCGCGCACCATGGTTTGGCTGGTTTGCGTGACAAAAGCAGTGAAACCAAGCGCATCATCATGCATTTCAGATTTCAAACCTGTAAACACCCGCGAATAACGTGACAACTCTGTGCTGTTTAAACCTGTATTATAATCACCAAACAAAGCATAAAAAGTATCTTTTTCAATCTTTAAATACAACTTCTCACTGCTCACAGCATCAAACTGCTGTTGCGACATATCGCCATACACCGTGTACATCACACTTGGATCAATATCACCAAAGCGACTATTTTTCTCTGTTTCCGTTTTTGCCAAGGTGTCATAAGCCAGCGTTAATAAGAAGTCACCCTTGAGCTTACCTTTTGCATAAAACGCTACACGTCCATCTTGATAAAAAGCATCTTGTTCATCAGCATTCGTGATAGGTTGCACTGCACCTGATAATTCATTAAAACCAAGCGTACCCTCACCAAAACCAACCATAATCCACTCGCGGCTTTCTGGTTTAACATAGATTTCAATATTTTCTTGCACTTTATTATATGCCAAAGACACATGATGCATGCCACTTTGGTTGACCGCTGCCATGGTTACCCAGCCCTCTGCATCCACACGAATCGCTTGCGCATTCTCGACCAACAAAGGCGAGATGTGTAACTGCTGTATAGGTGATAAATCACCACCCATTTGACGCAGCTCTAAACCACCGTTGATAGCCACACCTGTCTGATCCAACAATACCAAACGAAAACGCACTGGTGTTTTACCATCAGCAATATTCTCTGCTGATTCTACCAGCTTGATTTTCGCCAATTCACCCGTACGCACCACACTGATTGTTTCTTCATAACGCGCATTACCAAACGGACCCAAACCTTTCAGCGACAACACATGTTTGCCAGGTTTGCCAAAATCCACACCAATATACGTATACGTTGTCAGCCCTGTGTTTTCATCTTCTTGTTTAAAACCGATTCTATCTTCGCCAATCACTTCACCATCCAAAGCCAATTCAGCTTTCAAAGATGAGTCCAAAACAATACGCACCGCAGCAATCGCACTTGGCAAACCCATGCCATCTGCAGGCGAGATAATACCCTTGGTTTTCACTTCAAACGTGGGTAAGGCTGCTATCTCTTCCTCATCCCACGAGGCTTCAGCTTTACCCGATGCTTCTGCGCTTTTATCTTTCAAAGCACTAGAGAAATCATGGCTAATTTTATCCGCACGAATTTTCAAGACCACACGACGGTTTTTCTTTCTGCCTTTACCCGTAACATTGCTGGCAATAGGTTCAATATCACCTTTGCCCAATGCCATCACGACATGATCGTCCAATTGTAACTGCTCTTGCAAATATTCAGCTACAAATATTGCACGCGCAGTGGAAAGTGCCATATTATCGGCAAACTCTTGGCGATTACGCTTGGCAATCGGGATATTATCGGTATGCCCTTCTACAATCAGTTCGCGAATGACCAAACCACCCAAGGAGTGGACAAGTTCATTCAGTTTGAACAATTCTTGTTCAGGAAGCAAAGCTTGGCGGGTAGCAAATTTCAACTGCATGGTAAACGAACGTTGGTCGCGCAATTCTTTGAGTGTATCTTGAATATTGATCGAAGCGAGTTCAGTTCTGCCTTTTGCTGTGCCCGAAGAGGCAAATCTTGCATACGCCACAGCCTCTTTCATGCCAGACTCACCACCACCACGCATCGCCAAACGTATACGTTGTGTAGTTTTCTCTGCATCCAACTGCCAAATCAAACCAAATGGTGATTGTTCGGGTACACTGGCAATACCATCCAAAGTGGCAGAGCCTTCAATATAACGCCAGCCTGTAGGCAGGGTGTAAAAACCTTGCAACGATGTCAAAGGCACTTCACCACGTTGGGACACATCTACATTTGCCCACACCACGCCTTCTTCTTCAACCAACACATGTTGCACAGTCACAGGCGTAAACTCTGGTGCGCGATCCACCAAACGGAAGTTGGCACGGTGC
>JAUZQU010000107.1 GCA_030950835.1 Mariprofundaceae bacterium
TTCGGGCGATATGGTGGCAGTGCGGGGCGATAATATGCCTTGGTATGAAGGTGAAACACTGCTGGAAACATTGGAATCCATGTCGGTATTGGATGACTTGGATGACAAACCATTCCGCATGCCTGTGCAATTATTGAATCGTCCGCAAACCGATGATTTGCCTGATTACCGTGGTTTTATGGGCACGATTGCTTCGGGAACAGTCAAAGTAGGTGATAAAATCGTGGTCATGCCATCAGCTAAAACGTCCACAGTCAAAGAAATCATCGCTTTTGACGGCAATCTTGAAGAAGCTTTTGCTCCACAGAGCATTACCATCACTTTAAATGATGAAATTGATGTTTCTCGTGGTGATATGTTGATGCATGAAGGCGAAAAAACTACCGAAACAAAGCTCTTGACGGCGAATGTATGCTGGATTGGTGATGAGCCTTTGCAAGAACGTGGCAAATACATCATTAAACATGCAACAAGCGAAATCAAAGCCATGGTAGCGGAAATCAACTACAAAACTGACATCCATACCCTCAGTCATGACGAAGCGGACGCTTTGGCAATGAATGAAATTGGTCAAATCACCTTAAAATTGATGCAGCCCTTGAACGTAGACACCTATGCTGATAACCGCACTACAGGCAGCTTTATCATCATTGACAGCTTTACCAACAACACCGTAGGTGCAGGTATGATTGTCTAAAGCACTGGTGGACTTGACCATGCCTGCTGTATTCAAACATGTTATGCTTAAGCTATCGATCTATGGGGGTGTGGCTTGGGTTTGACTGAAGATACATTTGCTTTTCTGCGTTTGTTGGCTGAAAATAATAACCGTGATTGGTTCGCTACGCATAAAGAGGACTATGAGATACAGGTGCGCTCGCCCGCTTTTTCCCTGATTGAGCATATTGCACCACAATTGGCACAGATTTCACCCCATTTTGTGGCAAAAGCCAGTAAAATGGGAGGCTCTTTGATGCGTGTACACAGGGATGTGCGCTTCTCAAAGAACAAACAACCTTACAAAACCCATATTGGCATTCAATTTCGCCATGAGCAGGGCAAAGATATACATACTCCTGGTTTTTATGTGCATATTGAGGCGAACAATGTATTTTTAGGGGTGGGTATTTGGCATCCTGATGCGGTGGCACTGAAGGGTATTCGGCAACATATCGATACTTTTTCAACAACATGGACTGAGGCACTGGCAGGCGAAGCGTTTAGAAAACATTTCTCGCTCACCGGAGACAGTTTAAAACGTGCGCCTAAAGGTTATCCCATCAGTCACCCCATGATTGAAGACCTCAAACGCAAAGATTTTATTGCTATCGCGCCCATTGCACCCGAATTGTGTTTCGAGGCGGACTTTGCTGATATTGTCAGCGATTATTTCAAATTAGGGGTACCCTTGATGCAAGAGCTTTGTCGGGCAGTGCGCATTCCTTTTTGACAGGGCAGGGTACACAAAACCCTAGCTCTGATTAACTGCCTCTACGGTTGCTACGCCCTTGGTTTGGTCGTTGTCCATGGTTTGAACGCGGTGTTTTCGGGCTATTACGCTGTTGTGGACGGCGGCGCTGCTGCTGTTGACGATCACCCTCTTTCTTTTCAGGCTCAATATGCTTGGAAATATCCGCTTCAAAACCTTCAATCGTTTGTTGAGGCACAGCTTTACCAATCAACTTCTCAATGCCACGCAATAATTTCACTTCTTCAGCACAGACCAAAGACATCGCTTCACCTTTGTTGCCAGCTCTGCCCGTACGCCCAATTCTATGTACATAATCTTCGGCCACATTAGGCAATTCATAGTTCACCACATGGGGTAATTGATCAATATCTAAACCACGCGCTGCAATATCCGTAGCGACCAATACCCGAATCGAACCATCTTTAAAACCTTTCAAGGCATTGGTGCGTGCAGATTGGCTTTTGTTGCCATGAATCGCCGCAGCTTGCACACCATCACTACCCAACTGGGTGGTCAAACGGTTCGCACCATGTTTGGTGCGGGTGAAAACCAAGACTTGTTGCCACTCTTGAGAACGAATGAGGTGGGAAAGTAATTCGCGTTTGCGGGATTTTCCTACAGGATGCACCACTTGGGTCACTTGATGTGAGGTTTCATTGCGTGAGACTTCAATCATCTTCGGTTGGTTTAAAATACCAGAAGCCAATTTTTTAATGTCATTCGAAAAAGTAGCAGAAAAGAGTAGATTCTGACGTTTTTTAGGTATTAAGGCTAATATTTTGCGGATATCATGGATGAAACCCATGTCCAACATACGATCCGCTTCATCCAATACCAAGATTTCTATTTTAGATAAATCACATTTCTTTTGTTGCACCAAATCCAGCAAGCGACCAGGTGTAGCGACTAAAATGTCCACACCACGTTTCAAACGGTCAATTTGTGGGTTGATACCCACCCCACCAAATACCACGGTGGAGCGAATGGGCAAATATTTGGCATATAAACGTACACTTTCATCAATTTGTGCTGCCAATTCACGCGTGGGTGTCAACATCAATACCCGAATATGTCGTCTGCCTTGGCGTTGTGGGTTGGCTTCACCACGTTCGGCATGATTTTGGTGTAATTGTTGTAAAACAGGTAAAGTGAAAGCTGCAGTTTTACCTGTGCCCGTTTGCGCACCCGCCAAGATATCGTGCCCTTGTAAGACCAAGGGAATAGCTTGGGCTTGTACAGGTGTAGGTGTGTTATAACCTTGGTCTGCAATGGCTTTTTGTAGAGCCTCAGTTAAATTTAAGTCATTAAATGTCATATGTTTTATCCAGTTGTACCCCATTCGCGTTTGCACAACCGATGAGCACTATAAAAGTTGGGGCAAGATACGGTGTGTGCTGCAGATAGCAATAGATGAGGTGATAGACTTCTGCGGCTGAGACTGATTCAATATTGCCCATGAAGATGTGGGATGACTTGGATGATACATGGTATCAAGCGTTGAAACACACGCGATATACGCAGCCAATGCAGCAGTTGGCTGACTTTTTGCAGCAGGAAACTGTTGCAGGGCATAAGATTTACCCAGCAGAAGAGTTGTATTGTGCTGCTCTGAATGCAACACCCTTAGACAAGGTGAAAGTCGTGATACTTGGTCAAGACCCTTATCACGGGGCAGGGCAGGCACATGGCTTGAGCTTTTCTGTGGCTTCTGATATGCCTATCCCAGCCTCCTTGCGGAATATTTATAAAGAACTACAGCAGGATTTAGGGGTAGAATCTCCTGCTCATGGTTGTTTAATATCTTGGGCAGAGCAAGGGGTGTTACTTTTGAACAGTGTTTTGTCTGTGCGTCAGGGTGAAGCTGCTTCGCATCGTAAACAAGGCTGGGAGCAGTGGACGGATGAAGTTATACACACCATCAACAGAGAAAAGTCGCACGTGGTATTTATTTTATGGGGTAAAGATGCGCAACAAAAAGGCTCAGCTATTGATGCCTCCAAACATTTGATTCTAAAGGCTGCTCACCCCTCACCACTTTCGGCATACAGAGGTTTCTTTGCGGGTGCTTATTTTTCTAAAAGTAATGCTTATTTAGAAAAACATGGTATCACACCTATACAATGGGCGATTCCTGATTTACAATCACAATATGTCTTACTTTTATAAGGAATCTTTTTTTCGTCCAGCAGCTATTGCTGAAAGTGATAGTAGGACGGCGGCATTACTGTTCAATACGTATCGCTTGTTGCTGATGAAAAGCGAGGGTAATTGTGTTTTTGTGCCGATTCGGGAGATGCAATATCAGGCGGTTCTAACAGCAGATGAGGTGATTTTTGTCGCTTCTGAAGGAGGGTATGCGATTGATGTTAAGGGTGAGGGCGGTCGAATCGTCCAGCTATCATGGCGTTGGCAACACAGCCATGATAGGGACTCTTTAAATCAACCCGTACCATTGCATGTTACCTTTTACCACAGGGGTTTGGAGGAGACTCAGCGTCTGTTGTTGAGTCTTCTCCCTGCTGCTTTACAAGCCAAATTAGACATCTTAGAACGTGGCAAAGATACGGCTACGGATTGTATCATTATCCCTTTTCACGCACCGTAAACACATCATCGATTTACGACGAACTTGCATACTGTGTTGTATTACGCCGTTAAACTGGCAAACAATGTAGGTAGTTTTTCTGGCAATTTATCTACATTATCAATCACGGTGTAATTGTTTTCACCAAAGATACGTTTGACATAACTATCGGCATTCGGATCTAAGGTTAAGCAATAGGTCAATACACCTGTGCCATACAACTCTTCGACGGCCTTTTTGGTATCATGACGCAAATGTTGCGGATCGCGTTCATCAATATCAGCAGGTTCACCATCGGTAAGTAGCAAGACCAATTTGCGTTTTTCCTGTTGTTTGAGCAAATGATGACCAGCATGACGCAAAGCCGCACCCATTCGCGTGGATAAACCGCCTTTCATGCCTGCCAAACGGGACTTGGTTTCATCATCAAAATGCTGGTTAAAGTCTTTAAAACGATAATATTGAATATCATGCCTGCCATCGGAGGCAAAACCATGAATGGCAAACGGATCACCAATGCCTTCCATCGCCAATGATACCAAGGTCGCCGCCTCTTTGGTGAGCTGCAAGACTGTTTTTTCTGAACCATTCATCGGTTCATTGGTTGATTCGGATAAATCCAGCAACAAAACCACGGACAAATCACGGTTTTTCAACACATTACGCATGGTAATACGCGGGTTGGGTTGTTCACCCATGCGAATAGAAACCATCGCATCAATCGCAGCGTTAATATCGACTTCATCACCATCTTCAAGATTACGCTCACGCTGCACACCAGCTGGCGTTAATAAATCAATGATTTGTTTGATGCGATGCGCCACAGGGCGATAGGCATCAATAATGGCTTGAATATCTTCAACATGACCCAAGGGTTGACGACGCTCATAGACAGTTGCCCAATCAGGACGGTGCAACTGAATCTGATAATCCCACTCTTGATAGTGAAAAGGATCGGAAACCGCCTCTTTGCCCCACATATCATTAAAACTGATTTGCTCATCGGTCAAATCATCTTCATAAGGGCGCATATTGGTCGAACATGTCCAAATTTCTTGGGCATCATCACCAGCTAATTCACAATCGACTTCATGTGCCATTTCGATGACGCTAACTACTTTACGAACTTGGCGTTGACTGGCTGGCACATACTCAAATTCAGTGTCCCAATTGGCATCTTCAAACACCCAAGTAAAGCGATTATCATCGCGGTACGGAATGGCGATACGTTCTAAAATGCGCAAGCTGGGCACATCTTTTCGTGTTGAGAAAAGGTTAAACAGCTCCAAACCCATATGCCAACTAAATTGGTTATCATCTTGGCGAGCTTCAATTTCTTGGTGAAACTTTTGTGTAAAGGCAGTGATTTGTGCATCGTCAGAAGACACCGAATCATCAAGCAACATCAATGCAATATGCTCTAAAATAGGCATGGTCGGATGTTCATAAGGTTCATCATGAGGCACTTCAATCAATGATGCCCATAAACGTTTGAGCCCTGGAAATTCTTCAGTGGCTTTGTATTCCACACGAGCATCTTCAAGCAAACCAATGAAAAAAATTTGTGCAGGGCTTAATTCTTCGGCTGAAATCGGTGCCGTAGAATACATCATATGCGCTGCCATGTGTGCAGAGGTGGCACGATAGACTTCTAAACCTGAAATATCCTGAATATCATCCAAGGCATCAGGCAAGTGTAAGATACGGTGCTCGATGAAAGGACGAAAATCTGCAAAATCAGCGCCTGTTGGGCGAAGGAAGAAATCTCTGCCCCATAATGCGCGCAGATAAAAATTCAATTTGCGTTGTGTTTTAATAAAAAGAACACCACTGCGTTCTTTTTGCAACATGGCGCGGCTATCCGCTGATTCAAGATTGAAATATGCTGTTAAATTGTTGTAATCACGGCGATATGCTTGTGCACCAAAGTTTGCCCAACGACGCAAGCCGCTCAAGGTAAGCTTGGATAAAAGCTCATCAATATGATTCAACATGGGTTTAACACCACGCGAAGCTGTGGATGCCAACTGATGAATCAGCGTTAAATAACCACGAAACAAATCCGCATCACCTAAATTGCGGGCGGCTGTTGGCATGCTGCTGAATAACAGCGAAACCACGGCTCCAGAAGTCATAGAAGATAACTTCATGGCTGCAGACAAACAGTCATCAATCACATCTTCGCCGCACTCTTTGACCACCATAGGGATTTCTTGCAAATAAGAAATGACCACATCATGGCCACGCCCTAAATTGCTCAAGCTTTTTGCCCCATCCAAATAGGTTTGTAAACCTGTGGGTGACATGACACGCGATGCTTCCTGAAATGTACTTTGCAGTACGTCTTTAACTTCAGGCGCAGCATCTTGCAATACATCTTGATAGTCTTCGAGTTTTAGAGACATATTATGAACACCTTTGTAAAAATAAAGGGGTGCTACAAGTGGTTAGCACCCTAACAATATGTATTAACCAAAAAAGGTTTCTACGGCTGCGTTCAATGTATCACACATATCAGGATCATCCGTCAATGGTGTGACCATTGTCATGGTGCAGGCTGCTATAGGCGCAACACCTTTGTTGATCAACTGACCTGCATAGACCAATAAACGGGTAGAAATACCTTCATCCAAGCCGTGACCTTTAAGGTTACGCGCACGGTGGGCAATATGCACCAATTTTTCAGCAATTTTAGGGTCAACACCCGATTCTTTAGATACAATGTTGATTTCTGTTTTTTCTTCAGGGTAATCAAAGCTCATGCCGCCAAAACGTTGTTTGGTCGATTGTTTTAAATCTTTCATCAGGCTTTGATAACCAGGGTTGTATGAAATGACCAATTGGAAATCTGGGTGTGCTTGAACCAACTCACCTTTTTTATCCAAAGGTAAACTACGGCGATGATCGGTTAAAGGGTGAATGACAACCGTAGTATCTTGGCGGGCTTCAACCACTTCATCAAGATAACAAATCGCACCAATACGTGCAGCGGTAGTTAATGGACCATCTTGCCATTTTGTACCATCTTTATCCAATAGGAAACGACCCACCAAATCAGAGGCCGTCATATCTTCATTACAGGCAACAGTAATCAAAGGTTTACCAAGCTTCCATGCCATATATTCAACAAAACGGGACTTACCACAACCTGTTGGACCTTTGATCATTAGAGGCATACGCACACCGTATGCTGACTCATAAAGTTCCACTTCATCACTGACAGGCTCATAATAAGGCTCTGTAGTGATTTTATATTGTTCAGCATCTACTTTGTATTCTTTTATGGACATAAGTACCCTCTTTTTACCTGAAAATAATCTTAAAAATTACGCTTCGTCATCCGTTTCAACTTCGCCTGACCAACCCGACTTTTTGGCATCGCTAAAAGCTTGGCCATGGATTCTCTGATGACGTTCAAACAATTCTTTTGGTAGATGGCTCACCAAGCAGCCGTATTTATCCCACTCTTTATTAACAGTTTGCAGCAATGCATCGATGCGACTGCCATTCCAACCCTCACATGTTTCACTTTCTTCGAGCACACCAAATAGCCAAGCGTCTCGGATAAGTTTACCTATAGATGTCATACCAGCGTTGATATCGTTGTGAATGCCGATATATGTTTGTGGTCTGGCCATGCTGAATGCTCCGGTCTGGGTTAATCTTTTGTTATTTATGTTTGTGTGTTGCTAAGGATAAACAAAGCCCCCAAAAAAGGGGGCTTCATCATCATTCTTACAATGCTGTTAAAATTAAACAGCAGTACCGCGGTAGATAACCATTGAAGCGCCTGCGCACTGTGCAAAGTTATCCAAGCCCAATAGACGAACATGGTTGTCTGGGTGAGCTTTGTGACAAGCTTCAAGTTCTGCCAAAACAGCATCCACTTCAGTTTCACCGAACAATGGAAGTTTCCACATATACCAGTAGTTACTAATGGCATTTTGTGGCTCAGTGTGTTCAATGGACGGGTTCCAACCTTTATCAATAATGTACTGAATTTGAGCACGTGTAGACTCTGTGCTTAATGCAGGCAAATATGAAAAAGTTTCGAACTTACGGCTAATCGCAGCATTGCCTAAGCTTGATTTATAATCTTGCATATCACTCATATGTGATCTCCTATAATTTTAATAAAGTATTGCAGGGAGATAGACCAGTTGCCCAGCCTATTCCTCTACATATTGTAATCTTATTTATGAGCAGCGTCGATTTTATCAACAGTGTCAAATTCAAACTTAATTTCTTTCCATGTTTCCATAGCGATTTTAAGTTCAGGACTATGTGCAGCAGCTTTAGTAAGGATATCCTTACCTTCTTTCTCAAGCTCAACACCAGCGTTACGTGCTTCAACACAAGCCTCAACCGCAACACGGTTTGCAGCAGCGCCTGCAGCATTACCCCAAGGATGTCCAAGAGTACCACCACC
>JAUZQU010000108.1 GCA_030950835.1 Mariprofundaceae bacterium
AATTTCTTGCGTAAGGCATGCACTTCATCGGTAATCAAACCCAAATCTTCAGCAATAATAGGCAAGCTGCCAAAAGCTTGTTTTAAGGCTTGCAACAAGGCATCACCATCCGCTTTGCGCCACTCTCCAACCATGCCATCATCTCTATCTGCTGGAATCACCCAAAACGCTTCAAGCCCACGAAAATGATCAATACGCAACATATCCATGCGCTGCATTTGCGTTCTCACCCGCTCAACCCACCATGCAAAACCATCTTCGGCAAGCTTGTCCCACTTGTACAAAGGGTTACCCCAGCGTTGACCTGTCTCCGAAAAGTAATCAGGAGGAACACCCGCCACTTCTTGGCAATAGCCTTCTTCATTGACCGTGAAATACTGGCGATTTGCCCACACATCAGCCGAATCATGTGCCACATAAATCGGCAAATCACCAAACAGCAACACACCTTGTGCCTTGGCATAATCTTTAATCACTTGCCACTGTCTAGCAAACAAAAACTGTTTAAATACCACGTTTTTGATAGCATTTTCTTGCAGTTCACGCACCAAACCCAGTGCATCAGCATCATGGTCACGCAATGTATCTGTCCACTGCCACCAAGCTTTGCCCTCTTGACACTGCTTTAAAGCAACAAACAAAGCATAATCATCCAACCATGAAGCGTTTTCCGCCTTAAAAACACATAATTCAGCCGCTAAAGCATCATTTTCCAGCACTTGCTGCCAAAAAACAGCCGAAGCCTTGTCCAAAAGCCCATGAAATTGCTCAGCTTGCTTGGCTTCATCCGCTAAAAATGCCGCCAAATCTATCTCATCAAGCCAGTTTTCCGCTACGCATCCACGCAAATCAATCAACTTTTCATTACCAGCAGAAGATGATAACGACTCATACGGGGAGCCGTGATCATGGGTTGGTCCAAGTGGCAGAAACTGCCACACCTTGTAACCACCACTTTTAATGGAATCAATAAAACGCAAAGCTTCAATGCCCAACACACCTTGGGCAAACGGGCTAGGCAATGAAGTGATATGCAGCAACACCCCAGCCCTTCTCACATTCAAATCGACAACTTCAGACATCACTCAGCTGCCCCACCACGGCGCATCGCTCCGCCGCCTTCAGCATCGCCGCCACCTTGTGAAATATTCTCATCTAAGGATGTTGGTGCAGTCAAACCAAGCATTTGATACAATTTTTTCAGATGTTGGCGATACAAATTGTCAAAATCACGCACTGCACCCGATGGATTATAATCACCAAACCACCAACACCAGTCCGAACCTTCACAAATGGACAGTTGTTTCTCGGCTTCTGCCAAATCTTGGCTTGAAAGCTTGCTGCTATGGGCATCAAAAGCATGTTTGACTTCAATCAACAGCTCCCAAGCCCGTGTTTTCGCCCTATCGCCAATCCAAGTAGAAAAATTACCATACACCCAAGAACCAGGCACCATTTTTTCCAAATAAGTATCCGCAGGGTTCACTTTCAAATAATCTTCAAACGTAGTCATGCTATAATCATCATGATCAGCAATCGCTTGGTACAATTGGCTCAAAAAGTGTACGCCATTTTCATGGAAATGTTCCCAAGCATTCTCCCCATCCATAATGATAGAAACCACAGGCGCTTTTAAACCTTGCGAACGATGTTTGATACCTGCCAATTCATGCATAAAGTTGTTGACGGCATCTTCAGTGCCCCATTTGGAATATTCAAAACCAATCAAGTCCGACAAATGATCATCACGGAAAAAACAAGCAATATTGCTATCCTTTTCGCCCATCAACCAAGGGTGATACAAGTCATGCGGCTCATGTTCACGAATATTAAAGCCCCTAGAATGATGCAACACCGTCTCCCCAGTGGCACACCAAGCAAACTTCGCCTCTGCCATCAATGCCAGTGTTTCAGCCGATACCGCGCCCTCTGCAGGCCAGCAGCCTGTAGGTTTATGTCCAAAATAATCAATATGCGCATCAATAGCTTGGCTGATATGCGCTTTTGCCCGCACTTTTGCCCCTGGATAGGCTTCTTGTGGCAACAAAGCATCGGGCACGGTGTCGGTTGCGCCAGAAAAATCCAACATCAAGGGAATAATAGGGTGGGCATAAGGCGTAGTTGAGATTTCAATCTTACCATCTTCAACCAATTTTTTGTACAACTTGGGAATATCTGCCAACAACTCAGCAATCAAAGCAATCAAATCATGTCTATCTTGCTGATCAAAGCCGCGTGCCTTGGCAAACAAACGTTTCGCCGTGGCATGGCTATTGCGCACTGTCTCACCAAGCCAACCAAGATGATACCAAGTCACCAAGTCAGTAAAATAGGCATCACTCAAATAATCTAAACCTGCATTCGCTTTGGCATGTTCCATCAACTGCAACAAACGCGAATAATCAGCATAACGATGCAAATTGCGTTCATGGTTTAAGCGAAAACATGATTCAAGCAAAAACGCACGCTCTTCCGCCGAATACACACCCGATGGACTGGCTAATTGATCCAACAAAGCATCAGGAATATGTTTGATGTCGCCTTTCAACCAAGCTTGCAGTTGCAGCGTATAATCGGCGATTTGCTCTGTCAGTGAAGGCACATAATTGATCACTGCCCGCGCCCCGTCCACTTGCTCAAGCAATACTGCCATATCGGTATAGTCTTTGATGGCATGCAGATAGACCCAAGGCAAATGGTAATGCCCAGTATCGGCTTCACGGTAAAACGGCTGGTGCATATGCCAGCAAAAAACAACGGATAACGGTTGGCTCATGGTATACTCCTAGC
>JAUZQU010000109.1 GCA_030950835.1 Mariprofundaceae bacterium
ATTTGGGCGAAAGAACAGGCTATTCCTGTTGGGCCAGGGCGTGGTTCTGGGGCAGGTTCTTTGGTGGCTTATGTTTTGGAGATTACAGACCTAGACCCGATTAAATATGGTTTATTATTTGAGCGATTCCTTAACCCTGAACGTGTATCCATGCCTGATTTTGATATTGACTTTTGCCGCGATAGGCGTGTGGAAGTCATTGATTATGTGACCCAAAAATATGGCGAAGATAAGGTTGCACAAATCATTACCTATGGTGCGATGAAAGCCAAAGCGGTGATTCGTGATGTGGGGCGTGTATTGGGTATGGAATTGAGTCAAATCAATACCATTGCCAAGCTGATTTCGGCGGATTTGGGTATCACGTTGCAAAAAGCTGTAGAACAAGAGCCGCGTTTGGCGAAAATGTGTGAAGATGATCATGAAGTGCAAGCCTTGTTTGATCTGGCTTTGCGCTTGGAAGGCATGAACCGTAATATTGGTAAACATGCAGCGGGGGTGATTATTGGTCGCCTGCCTTTGGTTGAAACTACGCCTTTAAATCGTGATCCCAAAGGTGGAGATGAGGCACATAAAAGTAAAGTTGTGCAGTGGGACATGGGTAGTGCTGAAAAAACGGGATTGATTAAATTCGATTTCTTGGGTTTGAAAACATTAACCGTGGTGGACTTGGCATGCCGCTTGATTCGTGAGAAAGCCAAAAGTGAAGCGGACAAAAACTTTGAAATTTCGACTATCCCTATGGATGATAAAGCCAGCTTTGAGTTGATGCAAAGGGGGCAAACGGCGGCGGTATTTCAGGTGGAGTCTTCGGGTATGCGCGAGCTGTTGACCAAGCTTAAACCCGACTGTTTTGAAGATGTGATTGCTTTGGTCGCCCTGTATCGCCCTGGCCCTTTGGAGTCGGGCATGGTGGATACCTATGTGGAATGTAAACATGGTCGTCAAGAGATTCAATATGCTTTACCCGAGTTAAAACCTATCCTAGAAGAGACCAATGGGGTGATTCTTTATCAAGAGCAAGTGATGAAGATTGCCCAAGTGCTTGCTGGTTACACGCTTGGTCAAGCCGATATGTTGCGTAGGGCTATGGGTAAGAAGAAACCTGAAGAGATGCAGAAGCAACGTGAAATTTTCATGGCAGGTGCGGAAAAAAGTGGGCATGCAGCTGGCAAAGCAGAGCAAATCTTTGATTTGATGGAGAAATTTGCGGGTTATGGCTTTAATAAGTCACATTCGGCGGCGTATGGTTTGATTTGTTATCAAACGGCCTTCTTAAAAGCCCATTATCCGCAGGCTTTTATGTCAGCGACATTATCGTGTGATATGGGTACAGATGATAAAGTGGCAACGTTGGTGAGTGATTGTCGCTCTATGGGTTTGCAAATTTTAGCGCCTGACATCAATGCTTCGGATTGGTATTTTGTGCCAGAGGGTGAGTCGGGCATTCGTTTTGGTTTGGGGGCAATTAAAGGGGTTGGCGAGGCGGCTGTGCAAGCCATAGTTACAGAGCGCAAAGCGCATGATGTGTTCACATCGTTTGAAGATTTGGTTGTACGCATCCCGAAAGGTGTGTTGAACAAACGTATGGGTGAGGCGATGTTAAAAGCAGGCGCAATGTCTGGGCTTGTGCCCCATATGCATGCGGGTTTAAAAGGTTTACATGCCGCCTTAGAGACAGCAAACCAGCGGCGAAAACAGAAAAATAATCAGCAATCTTCTTTGTTTTCTGAGGAAGTGATTCAGGCGAATGAGCCGAACTTGTTTCCAGCACAACGCAAATGGACACAAGGCGAAACCTTGCAAGCAGAACGAGAAGTGTTTGGTTTCTTTTTAACAGGACATCCGCTTGAGGAACATTTGGCGAATATTCAAGGTTTGGGTAATTGTAATATCGCAGCTTTAAGCGAGAAAGAACATGAGGCAGAGGTGATTGTCCCTGTGTTTGTCTCATCCATTCGGGAATATCGCACAAAAAGTGGCAACAGTATGGCTTTTGTACAAATTGATGATTTAACGGGCAGCTGTGAGTTGATTGTCTTTGCGAAAACATATGAAAAGTATCGTGAAGCTTTGCAAGCAGACCAGCCGATTTTGTTGGCAGCAAAAGTGGATACCAGCAAGGATAAACCCAGCTTATTGGCAGAGAACATCTGCCTTCTGGAAGATATTTTGCCACAATTGGTATCATGTATTCATATCAGCAGCAGCAGTTATTTATGGGACAAAGATTTGTTGCTAGGTTTGCAAGGTTTGTGTGTGCAGCAGTCGGCTTTGGATGCCCAAGCGGTGATACAAAGTGAAGAAGAAGCCCTTGTTTCACCACCAGCCATCCCCTTACACTTTGCGCTTAAGCTTCCTGATGGCAGTATTGCCGATTTGCAGTCCATATCAAGCAAGCTTTTGTGGCAGAAAAAAAGCCAAGAGTGGTTGAAGGTACACCTTGATGCATCATCGGTGATGCTTGAATGCAAGCCTTGGCAGGTGAATTTTGGTGGGCAACGCAGGCAATATCAGTCAGGACAGGGGTAAACATGGGAATTTATTTAGAGTTTGAACGTCCTATTGCGGAAATGACATCTAAAATTGAGGAGTTATCACGCATGGGTGACGATGCTAAGGTGAACATTGCCGAAGAAGTGGAGCGTTTGAATGCAAAACGTGATAAGTTGATTGAGAAAATCTATAAGGGTGCCAGTCGTAATGAAATCGCGCAGCTTTCACGTCATCCTGAGCGTCCGAATTTATTAGACTATATTCCATTGATTTTTGATGATTTCCAAGAATTACATGGTGACCGTGCTTTTGCTGATGATGCGGCGATTGTGGGCGGCGTTGCTCGTTTTCGTGAACATTCGGTGATGATTGTCGGGCAGCAAAAAGGTAAAACGACCAAAGAGAAATTGCATCGTAATTTTGGCATGGCAAAACCTGAAGGTTATCGTAAGGCTTTGCGTTTATTCCGTTTGGCAGAGCGTTTTGAGATGCCCGTATTGACCTTTATCGACACGGCAGGTGCTTGGCCAGGTATTGATGCTGAAGAACGTGGTCAATCTGAAGCGATTGCGCGTAATCTGATGGAGCTTGCTGTGCTTAAAGTTCCCGTGATTGCGACGGTGATTGGTGAAGGTGGCTCAGGCGGTGCTTTGGCGATTGGTGTAGGTGATAGGCTGTTGATGCAGAAGTTTTCGACGTATGCGGTGATTTCTCCAGAGGGTTGTGCAGCGATTTTGTGGCGCGACCGTAAGTTTGCACCTGAAGCAGCCGAAGCGCTTAAACCTACTGCGGTGGACATGGAAAACCTTGGATTGGTAGATGAAATTGTCAATGAACCACAGGAAGGGGCGCATCGCGATGTGCAAGCTGCAGCGGATATGTTGGGTGATGCTTTGTATCAACAGTTAACGACATTGTTGAAAGTGCCGCAAGCTACTTTGCTGCAACAACGTGAGAAAAAGTTGCGTAATTTGGGTGTGTTCGACGTTTCGTGATGTGCTTAGGGCGTGTATGCGCCTGTGTGTTACTACTGAGTTCGTGCCAATGGCAAGAGCCGTGGCATGATGTTCAAGAAACACGATTTTTATTGGGTACATTGGTCAGTTTTACAGTATACAGCAATGATGAAGAGAAGGCTTTAGCTGCCATTCAACAAGCCAGCGCTATCATGCAAAGTGTGGAACAAAGCTTTACCAGCTTTACTGATGTGGACAACAGTGTGCAGCGTTTTAACCATGCTTTGGCTGGGGAAGTAATCACTTTAACAGCTGATGTGGACGGGCTTTTACGCCAGTCTTTGCAGATTCAACAACAGTCTTTAGGTGCCTTTGACCCTGTTTTGGGTGCATTGAATCAAGCGTGGGCTTTTTCAGAGGCAAAAAATCAACAAAAACCCTTATCTGCAGACTTGATTGAACAAGCTTTAAACGTCAGCGGAGTGTTGCAGCTTCAAGCAGTGTCTGGAATGAAATGGACAAAAAATAAAAATCAAACCCAGCTTGATTTTGGCGCTATTGCCAAAGGTTTTGCGATTGACCAAGGTATCCAGAGTTTACAAACATCAGGCATCGAACATGCGATCATCAATGCAGGTGGTGACTTGCGTATTTTGGGCAACCATGGCGATAAAGCATGGAAAGTAGCGGTGCGTCATCCGCGTTTAAAACAACCTCTAGGTTGGTTTGATATTGAAGATGATAGCAGTGTAGTGACCTCGGGTGATTATGAGCGTTTCTTTGTGTATGAAAGCAAACGTTATCACCATATTCTTAATCCAAAAACAGGACAACCAGCGGATAAAAACATGAGTGTGACTGTGCTTACAGCTTCTGCCACGCTTGCTGATGCTTGGAGTACGGCGTTGTTTGTTTTGGACGTGGAAACGGGCTTGAAAATGGTGGAAAACATGCCTGATTTGGAGGCATTGTGGGTGGATAAACACCAAGTATTACACCTTAGCTCAGGCATGAAAAAGATGTTTTTTCCAAGCAAAGCTCATTGAAAACTTGCAGCCTGTTGTTTTTTAAACGATAATTGCGTTAATGAGTCAGGATGAGTCTGTAAACTACGATGATTTTCAAGGAAGCACATTCCCAGATTTGAGTGTGCTTTATCCAGATGAGTTTTATTTTATGCACTCTTGTGCAAAATATATTACTTTTGATGCCAATGAACCTGTGATTGTTGAAGGTCAAACGGGCGAATATCTGTACCTTGTGAAATCAGGACAATTACGCGTCAACAAACGTCATGGTGGTAACATCTATGAGGTGGGTTCGGTGAACCCTGGTGATATTTTTGGCGAGGCATCAGTTTTATACAACAGCACTGCAGGTGCAGAAGTGCGTGCGATTGATGGTTGTGAATTGTATGCTATCCCTGCGGATAAAGTGCGCGAACTTTTTGAAAGTAATGAACGTTTCTTGCGTGCAGCAACGCAAATGGCCGAGCGCAGAGCCGCGGCAAGTTCGTTGGCAGTGAACCCTATTTTTACCACCTTACCCTTGGCAGTGCGTGAAGTGGCGTTATACAACGCTAAGTTTGTCAACATCAAAGAAGGCGATGTGTTGATTCGTGAAGGTGATTCGGATGTGCGTTTCATGTTCATTATGTTGGCTGGCGAAGCGCAGGTTTCGATGCGTCACCCGACCAATCCAAGTAAACGTATCATTTTTGCCAACTTGGTATCTGGTGATGAAGCGGGTGAGATTGCCGTGATTACGGAACGTCCACATGGTGCAACGGTGACTGCCACAGCGCCTGTGCGTTTGTTGGTTATCAGCAATGATGCCATTTTAGCTTGGAGCGATAGACATTCTGATTTTGCCTATGCTTTATATGGACAAGTTCACCGCAAACTCAAAACCAATCGTCAGGTTTTGCGTACGATTATTGATGATAGAGATGCGCGATCATTAACCACCAACAGCATCCCGTCATTGGACGCTTTTAAAGAGAAACACGACCTTTAAGTTGCTGGGTGTTCCAAAACCACTTTTAAAACCTTAGTTTTTCAGATGCATAGTTTTGCAAAACGATTCAAACATCTTCATTGAGGCGTGTGATATCATCTCGGTATTGGGCAGCATCTTCAAAACGTAAATCCGCAGCAGCTTCGGTCATCAAACGCTCCAATTCAGCGATGCGTACTTTCTTTTCATAACCCGTGAGCATTTCAGGCTCAGCAATTTCAGGAATATGGGCATAATCCATATTATAAACACTGCCCAAGACATCACGAATTTCTTTTTGAATGGTTTGAGGCGTAATATGATGTTCTTGGTTGTATGCCAGTTGCCTTTCACGTCTTCTTGTTGTCTCATCCATGGCTTGTTGCATGGATTTGGTGATTTTATCGGCATATAAAATGACTCTGCCCTCGGCATTACGCGCGGCTCTGCCTATGGTTTGAATTAAAGAGCGCACAGAACGCAAAAACCCCTCTTTATCGGCATCAAAAATGCAGACTAAGCTGACTTCGGGCAAGTCCAAACCTTCACGCAACAAGTTGATACCCACCAAAACATCAAAACAACCCAAACGTAGGTCGCGCAAGATTTCCATGCGTTCAATGGTATCAATATCGGAGTGTAAATAGCGTACCTTTAAACCAGCATCCGTTAAATATTCCGTTAAATCTTCAGACATACGTTTGGTTAAACATGTTGCCAAAACACGAAATCCTTGTTTAATCACCAGATTGGCTGCGCCAATAAAGTCATCGACTTGGTTAGAAGCAGGGCGCACTTCAATTTCAGGATCAAGTAGCCCTGTAGGGCGAATCACCTGCTCGACAAATAGCCCGTTTGTTTTTGCCAGCTCGTAAGGGCCTGGAGTGGCGGAAACATGTACGATTTGTTGGGCAACTGCTTCAAACTCATGAAACTGTAAGGGTCGGTTATCCAAAGCTGAAGGCAAGCGAAAACCAAAGTCCACCAAGGTCTGTTTTCGCGCTCTATCCCCTTTAAACATGCTGCCAATTTGGGGTACGGTGACATGGGATTCATCGAGAATCACCATTGCATTGTTGGGCAAATAATCCAGCAGGGTAGGCGGTGCTTCACCTGTAGCACGCCCTGACAAATGGCGTGAATAATTTTCCATACCTGTGCAATGCCCAATTTCTTGTATCATTTCTAGGTCAAACATGGTGCGTTGCTCAAGGCGCTGGGCTTCGACCAGCTTGTTATCAGCGTGCAGTTGGGCAAGGTGTTCTGCCAATTCATCTTTGATGCTAACCATGGCATTTAATAGG
>JAUZQU010000011.1 GCA_030950835.1 Mariprofundaceae bacterium
CAATGGTAGACCCCTTTCTTCCTATCAAGGTCTATATTGCAGCATTTTACTCTTTCAGCCGCCAGCCCACTGCCAATAAACGCCAGCAAGCGGCAATGGTCAACACACATGCCAACAGCACAATGCTCACCCCTTGGCTAGGGTCTGTATCACCTACGGTCAAAAAGCCAAAGCGAAAACCATCAATCAAGTAGAAAAAAGGATTCCAGTGGTTCACACTTTGCCACATTTCGGGGAGTTGTTTTACCGAATAAAACACACCAGATAAAAAGGTTAATGGCATGATGATGAAGTTGTTGAGCAGTGCCATATCATCGAATGTTTTCGCCCACATACCACCAATCAAACCCAATCCACCCATGATGATGCTGCCGCACACCCCGTAAAACAATATCATCCACACATGTTCAATGCCTAGACCTGTAAACGGCAATAAAATCGCCAACAATACCGCCGCCACAATCACAGCCCGCAATACTGCCGCCGCCAAAAATGCGATCACCAACTCCGCAGCAGATAACGGTGCCATCATCAAAAATATTTGCACATTCATCAACTTACCCACCATCATAGAGCTGGATGTATTGGCAAAAGCATTTTGTAACATCGCCATCATCACCAAACCAGGGATTAAAAAGTTGAAATAATCCACATCTAAACCCGGCACCTGCCTATCACCCATGGCATATCTAAATACAATCAAATACATCACTGCCGTCAGCGCTGGGGCAATCACAGTTTGCATGTTTACTTTCAAAAAGCGGCGTGTTTCACGCGAGAATAATGTCCAGCAACCATACCAATTCATGTCTTTCTCCCATCATGGGTTAAACGCAAAAAGACATCTTCCAAGTCTTCTTCCTGAATCGACACCGATTTTGCTTCGCCCAAACAGGCAATGGCAGCTTGGTATACGGTATTAAAGTTTGTATGCCCTGTTGCATCTTTTTTAAGGCTTAAGCTTAGGGTATTTTGCATCACTCTGGGTGAAAAATCGGCTAACTGGGTTTGTTTTTCTTCAGACAACAGCCAATCTGAGCCGTATTCCAAGAGCAACGAGGAACTACCCACATCATCCAACAACGTTTGCATCGGTTGGGAAGTAAGCAGCTTACCATGATCAATAATTGCCACTTGATCACATAATTCTTCAGCTTCTTCCAGATAATGGGTGGTCAACAAAATCGTCGTACCATCAGCGTTGAGTTCACGCATAAAGTCCCACAGACGTTTGCGCAATTCCACATCCACACCTGCTGTAGGTTCATCCAAAATCACCAAACGCGGCTTGTGTACCAAAGCCTGTGCCACCAACAAACGCCTACGCATACCACCAGAAAGTTGACGGGCATTTTTGTCGGCATGTTCAGATAATTCCAAACGATTCAACAGCTCATCAATCCAAGCCATATCAGGGCGCACACCAAACATGCCCGAATTGATTTTAAGAATTTCACGCGGATTGAAAAATGGGTCAAAAGCGACTTCTTGCGGCACCACACCCAAACGACGTTTGCACCAACGCCGTTCGCTGAACAAATCTTTACCCAACAGTTGCACCGAACCTGCTGTGGGTTTGACGGTATCGGCTAAAATATTAATTAATGATGATTTTCCAGCCCCGTTAGGACCCAATAAAGCAAAAAAAGAGCCTTCTGGCACATCAAGGTCGACCCCTGATAAAGCTTGTTTGCCATTGTTGTACACTTTCTCCAGACCACGCACTTGTAATGCCATGTTCATCATTCACCAACTTTCGATATGTTTTTTAATCATTCTGCATAGCTAAGGGGGCGCTCAAAATGCACCCATGGTCTGTCCACAACCTGATCTTTGGTGAAGAGAAATCAGGGCTGCTTAACCCCTTGAATTCAGGCCATCAAGTTCGAGGTGAAAATGTGTTTATCTTAGCCTTAATATTCCGCAGCGTGTCCACAACCTGCGCCTGCATCTGCAGGGGTAAAGGATTTACCACAACCGCAGGTAGAGGCGGCATTAGGATTTTTAATCACAAAGGATTCACCTTGCAATGATGTTTGATAGTCCACTTCTGAACCGTCTAGCATACCCATGCTCATTTGATCCACCAACAATGGCACACCAAAACTCTCTACTACTGTATCATTTTCTTTCACATCATCATCAAAGGTAAAGCCATACTCAAAACCAGAGCAGCCTCCGCCTGAAACAAAAATGCGCAATTTTAAATCTTTATTTTCTTCCATATCCATCAATGTTTGTACTTTTGTAGCTGCACTTTCAGTCATTCCTACGGACATATCCATCACCTCACTTTTTTCGCCCAGCCAAGTTTTAAGCCAGCTCGGCACAAGTATTGCTTCACTACTATCAACTATAACGCATCAACAGATGAACATCAACACATCTTCACCCAACATATCTACTTATCGGCAAGAGGACATATTATATGAATGAAAACCATCAACACAATACCCTAATGCGTCAAAACCTCGAACTCATCGAACACGAACGCCGTGAATTAGCCCATGAGCTGCATGATGAAGTCGGACAAAACCTGACCGCCATTCGTACAGCAGCCCAACTCATTTGCCGTCAAAGCGAAGGGCGGCAGAGTTATCCCGTTGCCCACAGCATCATCACTTTAACCGATCAAATGTTTCATATCATCCATCAGTTGCTCAACAAACTTAGACCCAGCGCTTTGGATAAGCTCGGTTTAGAAGATGCCATCCATGATATTGCCACTTTCATGCGCCAACACATGCATTTACAATGTACACTCGAATTACACGGTGAGCTTGAAAGCTTAGATCCCGATTTACAACTTGCCCTTTATCGTATTATTCAAGAAGCTTTAACCAATGCTGTGCGCCATGGCAAAGCCAAAAAAGCAGCGGTATTTTTGAGTGTAGGCAGCCAACAACTGGGCTTGTCCATCACCAACAATGGGCAACCACTCAGCGACCATTTCACTGCCCTACTTCAAGCCAAATCATCAGGCATAGGTTTGTTGGGCATTCAACATCGTGTCCACGCTTGGCAAGGGAAAATAAGCTTGGTTAACACGGAAACGGGTGTAGATTTATCTTGCACCATCCCCTTGGGCAACTAAATGGCGATTCATGCCATTACTGTCTTGCTCTGTGACGATCATGCCATGGTACGTTTGGGTTTTCGTCAGCTTTTAGAGACTGTGCCCGACATTGAGGTGTTATTTGAGGCAGAATCAGGCGAAGAGGCCTATCAAATCTACCGCAAAACCCCCACCAACATCATCATCATGGACATTTCCATGCCTGGCATGGGTGGTTTGGCTGCGGCAAGGCATATTTTGGAGTATGATCACAATGCCAAAATCATCATGTTGACCATGCATGATAGTCATACCTTCATTTCTCGTGCTTTAAAGCTTGGCATTAAAGGTTATTTAACCAAACGCGGCGAACCCGATGAGCTGGTCAAGGCTGTGCGTCAAGTGGATAGAGGTCGTTGTTATATCGAGCCTTCACTTGCCCATGATATGGCGATTGCCAACATCACAGGAAGCCAAGATCCCATTGATATTTTAAGCCCCAGAGAGTTTGAAGTGTTTTCAGCCTTGTCCGATGGAGTTTCCGTGAATGACAATTCATCTATAATACACCTCAGCACCAAAAAGGTGGGTGTACACCGCACCAAAGTCATGAAAAAGCTGCACATTGATAATTTATCCGACATGACTCGCCTCGCCATTCGACATGGGGTGATTGAAGCCTGAGCAACACCCATAGGCTCAACCTCCCATTTTAAACCTAGGGCAAAAGTGGCACTTTTTTTGCTTTTCCTAGGTGAAGCAACACATTTTGCATAAGGAGCAACCATGTCTGAAAACATCCAAAACCTATCTTGGTATAACAAACTCACCATTATTCATCGTTTAACACTCATCGGCATGTTGGCGGGGTCTGGCATGATTTTGGCAGGTGTGATCCATAATTATACGATAGATCGGATTAATCATGCCGCCGAGAAAGTTGCTGCTGCAAGCAGCCTCATGGAAACATTAGATGCCCTAGCTGGCACTGTATATGTTGAGTTGGATGGTGCTTCACGTTACCTCACCAATGGCGATCAAAAAGGCCATGATACTTGGCAAACTTATACCGCCTCCAACGATATGCTTATTGCCCAACTGGTAAACGATTTACCCACGCCCGCATTGCGCGATGATGCCATCAAAGTACAACAGTCTATGAAGAAGTTCGATCATCTGTATGAGACTGCACATGAAGATAGGCTTGCCATCGGTTTACATAAAAATGATGGTCTTACTGGGAAATTACGCGCTGCCGTACACCGCGTTGAAAACACCTTAAAAAGCATCAAAAACTATGAAATCATGACCTCCATGTTGATGTTAAGGCGGCATGAAAAAGATTTCATGCTACGTCATGATGTCAAGTACATCGACAAATTCAAGCAAGAAATCAAGACTTTTAGTCGTTTGTTGCGTCAATTAGAGATCCGCAGCGCAACCAAAGAGGACTTGCATGACGGTATCTTGGACTATCAACAAACCTTTTATGCCTACGATGAAAAACTCCTGCTTTTACTTGATGAGAGCGACAAACTTCGCGATATTTTTGAAACGCAACTTCAAACCAGCATCGAAACCCTAGATCTTGATTTTCAAGCTTATATTCAAGGTGTGAATGACAGTAGAGATGCTGTCCAAAAGTCACAGTTTGCTGAATATTGGGGAACCTTAATCGCCATTTTACTGGCAGTTGGTGCCTTGGTCATTTTCATCACGCGCAGCATCACCCGACCTCTAGTGAAGGTCGTGGATGCGATGGATGCGATGGAAAAGGGTGAAATTCGTACCGTACAAGCCACTGAAGGTGGTGAAATTGGTGATTTGGTCGAATCTTTATCCTTTTTCCAACAACAACAGGCTAAAACATTCCGTTTACAACAAGTCGTGGAGACTAGCCCTCAAGCTACCATGGTTGCAGACCGTGAAAGCTTGGTGATTACCTATATGAATCCCGCTGCCACACGTTTGTTTCAAAGTATCCAATCTTTTTTACCCTGTCCTGTGGATAAAATTGTGGGTCAATGCATTGACATTTTCCACAAAAACCCAGCACATCAACGTGGTTTATTAAGCAGCGAAAGCAACTTACCCATGGCTGCATCCTTTACTGCTGCAGGGCGAAATATTCGCTTTAAATCTTATGCCCTGAACAATAGTATGGGTGAGTGGGATGCTTTTATGGTCTCGTGGGAGGATGCGACTGAACAGGTTCAACTCGCTGATAACTTTGAAAACAATGTGGGTGTGATGGTCAAAGAATTGATTGATGCTGCCACAGAGATGCAATCTTCCTCTGAATCATTATCCGCTATGGCAGAGCAATCCACGCATCAAGCTGAAAGTGTTGCAGGTGGTGCAACCGAGGCAAACCAGAATGTTGCCAATGTCGCCTCTGCTACCGAAGAGTTATCTTCTTCGATTCTTGAAATCAGCAGACAAGTCAATGATGCTGTAGCCATGTCTGCCCAAGCCGTCACCGACGCTGAAACGACCAACCAAACCGTGGGCAAACTATCTTCTGTATCTGAAGAAATCGGGCAGGTGGTGCGCGTGATTACTGACATCGCAGAACAAACCAACTTACTTGCTTTGAATGCCAGCATTGAAGCTGCACGCGCAGGTGAAGCTGGTCGTGGTTTCGCAGTGGTGGCAGGTGAAGTCAAAGAGCTTGCTAACCAAACTGCACGCGCCACCGAACAAATCGCCACCCAAATTCAGGCGATTCAACGCGAAAGCACGGGCGCGGCTTCTGCCATCGAGAAAATTGGTCTGACCATTCAAGCCATGAATAAAATCAATGAATCCATTGCTGCTGCTACCGATGAACAAAACAATGCTACCCGTGAAATTGCCCAAAGTGTGCAATATGCATCCGATGCCACCTTGCGCGTCACCGAGGCGATTGGCGGCGTAAGCAGTGCTGCTGAAGATACAGGGCGATCTGCGGTGGATGTGATGAATGTATCGACCATGATTCGTGATAAAGGCGAAGATTTAGCAGGGCGTGTCCGTGATTTTTTGGGCAGTTTACGAAAGTAACGGGTCGTGATGTTTCTCCACCTGCAACTGCTGCAAAACGACCTTCTATTGATGTTCAAGCAGCTGCTATGGCATGTACCACTGTTGAAAAAGTCATGCCGAATATAAGCGAAGAAAGCACGAAAACAGCCTCGCCAGAAAGCGAAGTGCAGGGGGAAGTGCGAGGGGAAGTTGCGCTGCAATCGCCATCGCTCTTATCTACATCCCGCTTACCCACATGGGTTCAAACTTACATCATCGGCGATCACCATAAACGGGAGTGGTTATTGTTGGCTGAACGGGTATTTTCACACCCTAGATATGCCATCATCATCAGTATCGCGTTGATTCTGTGTGTTTTTGAGCGTTATTGGTGGATTATGCTGCCTTTAGCCCTGTTTTTTGTCGTAGAATGGAGTTTACGCTGCTGGTTACAATATGAAAATGGCTGGCGCAACCGTAGTGAGCTGGCTTTCCTTTGTTTGGACGGCATTGCAACCATCAGCATGTTTTCCGCCCTATTTTTACCGCTTAACATGCTTGAACAAGGCATTTATTTACGCGTAGCAAGGTTATTTCGTGGCATGTATATGCTTAGAATGCTGCGTATTTTCCGTTTTCTTACCCATGATACCTTGGTCTTTTCCTTACCCTTCTCTTTGCTTGCCATTGCGGTGGCAGGTATGGCTTGGGCCATGCCTGATATCGCTTTATATCTGGGTATACTATTGATATTAGAAACCCTATGTCGTGCTTATGCCTTGTATCAGGTCTTGCCATCAAGCCATAGACGCAAACTTGAAAGCCTATTTATCGTGGTTGACCTTATCGGTGCAATCGCCCTACTAGGGTTAATCCCTGAATTGGCAAGTGTCTGGGTATTGTTACGTTTATTACGTTTTCTCATCATGCTTAACCCTTTGGGTAATATTGCCAGCGCTGCGATACGGGTACTCAACTTACCCGAAATTCGCCGTGAAGGTGGCATGTTGGCGGCTATGTTTTTGGCATTTATGATTGTGGGTTCGCTTGCCATTTGGTATTTATATCCCGAAATCGACATCAATGATGATGGCAACCAGTCCAAAGACGATTATGCGCCATTTCAAGTGTTGTTATATGTCTTTCGTTTGATGATAGACCCTGGTGCAGCCCCGCCAGAGGCTTTTTCGCCTTGGTTATCGGTATTAACCGTGATTTTAGTCTTATCAGGCATCTTTTTCTTCGCTTTGGTGGTCAGCCTTGGCTCGAATGTCATGCGTTATATGTTAAAAGAGCTTGCCAATAGTCCGCTTTCAGCCCGCGAACACATCCTATTTATTGGCTGGAATGAACAGTCTTTATCCATTTTACACAAGCTTGATCAGCTCTACAGCCGTATGCGTCATGCCTTTCCCGCAGCCTGGATTTTCCATGAACAACCCATACTTGGCAGCCATAAAGTGGGCAATTGGTTAAGCATTCGTGAAGTCAGCGCAGGTAGCCGCCATATCATCAGCCGCTTCCAACTATCAGGCATACGCCAACTCATCGTCTTCATGCAAACCAAACAGAGCAACAACCATAGCCATACCGCAGACATCCACCATATCGCCAGAGAATTGCCCGATGCTTTGATGGTCAGCGATGCTGCTTTGCCACCACGTTTAGCGGCGGTATATGAAGATTCGTTACACATGCAAGTCATGGATTCTGCATCTATTCGGGCTAGAATGTTGTATCAGATGCATCATTGTAGCCATATGCCAGAGCTGGGCATTCATATGTTTGATGCGGTGGCAGGTGATGTGGGTTTACAAAGCAAATCTTGGGATTTTAACATCATACCATCCTCTGCTGGCGCTCAAATACAATACCAGCAACAACAAATGGCATTAGAAGTATGGTTAAGCAACTGTTTCACAGCAGGTTTGAATGTATTGGCAGCAAGGCGTGATGATGGCACATACATTTTATGCAGTGATTTGATTCACCATGCCCAGCATGAGTCTTTTGCCCACTTCGTCGCCTTGGGTAAAGATGAGATATTATGGGATGGCATACTACAACAAGCCTTTGCTTTGGGAACAAACGAACACCACAACCCACTACAAGCCTTTACTTGGCCTGAAACATGGGATTTATCCATGATATTCTTAGGTTGGCATGCTGGTTTACCTGCCATGATAGAAGAGATGGCAGAGCGACATCATAAACTCAGTTGCCATGTCTTTAGCACTTGTGATGAAGACCATTTGGTGGAGCAAATGCGGGCTTTACGTCTGGTTGAAGAGCGCGTCAACAGCACCGATTCATGCGCTTTACAAGCATCGGTACATGCTTGGGATGGTTTGAATGCAGACATCTTGGTGGAGCAGTTAAAAGGCTGTAAAGTCATGATGTTATACCCTGAAAAACAAGCACAAGGCAATGAAGATTCCATGTTGGAGCTGTGGTTACACGAAGTTTGTACCATGTTAAGCGCCCGCAAAGCCAAAGTGAAGTGGTGGACACCGCCCAAAGTCATGATTTTACCGCGTAATGGCGATAATATTCATAGTCTCTTACAAGCTGGTAGTTTATATCCCTTATTGGATATTCGTGTTGGCTCTCCTGATACCTTCCATGATGTCTTTATGGCAAGGCAATTGCTTACCCAAGCAAGGAAACACCAATACCAAGAGGAGAGCCAACATGATGTACATAGTTATGCCTTTATGGATGCCATGCTTGGTGATGCAGTGCTGGTTGAAGATGTCAGCAGCCAGCGTTTGTTGGAAAGCAATGACAACCCAAACCACATACAAACACCCTCAGATTGGCGCAATGTGTACAGAGAATCCTTGCGGCGCGGTTGGATTCTGATGGCATATCTCACCCCACATCAAACCATCAAACAGCACAATGCTTTTCATCTGCTGGATAAAACCTTTCCTTTATTGGGCGGTCATGGTGGTCAAATGCAGTTGTTGGCAGGTTCGCCTGTGATGGAAATGGATGTGCCGCAACAAACTGCCTCGATGTTATTTTGTCGCCGTGGTGTGCTGCAACATGATGTCCCTTCGAGCAACACAACAGCAGAACATGCAGCAGAAACCACAGTGCAAACAACCGTGAACGCGGAAGTTGAAGCAGCAGAGCAGCCTAGTCTGCAAGCTGAAAATACAGTGACTACCACCATGCAACATAGCGATGAGCAGGCGGTTGAAGGAGAAATTATGAGTGAATCAGCATGGCCAAAAGATGCGGATAAACGTTTGATTCGCGTATTGCAAAAACAAGTGCAAGGCGCTTTAGAATTACTTACAGAAAGCAGTGAAGATGGATTAATCAAGCTTACCGAAGTATTGGACTTGGGTGTCTCTGCCGAAGTTGAAGAGAAAATCATGAACGCCCTCACCGACTTACAAAACATTGATAGGGTTAGTCAGCGTTTAACCAATGTGCAGTCCTGCTTAAGTGATTGGGCAGATGCACAAGCAGATTCAAGCAGCAAGGCGCTTTGGCAAGAAGAAGTGTCCCAACGTTATGTGATGGAAGAAGAACGTATGGTATTACGAGGTGAATTATGAGTGGTCCACGCATTTTAATCGTTGAAGACTCCACTATGGTCAGGATTACAGTCAAACGTACGCTAAAGTCGGTAGATTTTGAAGTGGATGAAGCCAAAGATGGTGTTGAAGGGCTAAACAAAGCCACCCAAGCAGCCATACCTTACGATTTAATCTTAACTGACCTCAATATGCCCAATATGGATGGTTTGACCATGATTAAAAAGCTGCGTGAAACAGAAGCGTATGCAGCCACACCCATTGTCATGCTCACTACCGAATCAGGCGAAGATAAAAAGGCGATGGGACATGATTCAGGTATTTCGGCATGGCTGGTCAAACCTTTTGAGCCTGACGCTTTGATTGAAACTGTAGGTGGCATGTTGTTTTAGTGATATGACGCCTTGGATGATAACGAATAGATGATGAAAAATGGAATGATGCAGGAGAAACATGATGGATGAAGAACTTCTTGGTGAATTTTTAACCGAAAGCAATGAAAACCTTGAATCTATCGAGCAGCAGTTGATGGATTTAGAAGATAATCCTGATGACAACGAGTTATTAGATTCGATTTTCCGTGTCATTCATACGGTCAAAGGCAGCTGTGGTTTCTTGAATTTAGTGGCTTTGGAAAAAGTTGCCCATGCAGGTGAAAATCTCTTAAGTCGTATTCGTTCGCTGAAGTTCCAAGTCAATGAGGACATTGTTTCTTTATTGTTAGAATGTGCGGATGCCATTAAACAACTGCTGCAAGGTTTAGAAGAACAAGGGCAAGAGCCAGACTTGGACCATTCATCCATTATCAATCGTTTACAAGCTTGTGAACGTTTGGTGATTAGCATGAGTGGTGCTTCTGCTGAACAAAGTGAGGCTAAAACCACCCCCAAAGCAGAAACCTCCAACGATGATCAAGATGAGACTTCAATGGTTTGGTTAGAAGGTTTTGATGAGGCTATTATTCAAGCCCTACAAGCCAAAAAGTTACACCAACCTGCTGATGTCATTGCTCTAGGTTTTGCCGCCTTAAGAGAGATGCAACCACTAACCCCTGCTGATGCCTTAAAAATATTAGGTCTTGCCAAGCAACATAACACTCAAAGCAACAGCGAACAACCAACTTCCCCTAAAAAAGCGAGCAAAACTACGGCTAAGCCAAAAAAAGCCCCTAAACGTAAAAGCAAAGCCAAAGTTACCGAAGATAAAGTGCCTGTTCGTCAAGACAAACAAGTCAAAACAGCAGAAATCACCACAGATAGTATCCCGAAAACTCAAGCTGTCACGCCACAAAAAAGCACCAGCCCTGCCCCCAATAAACAAGGTAAAAAACGTGCTACAAGCAATGCCAGTATTCGGGTTGACCTTGAGTTATTGGATGCTTTGATGAACCAAGTAGGCGAGTTGGTCTTAACACGCAATAGCTTGATTCAAATGGTCAATGCCTCTGGTTCTATGGAGTTAATGCGCGTAGGCAGAGACATCGACCAAATCACCGAACAACTCCAAGCCCAGCTCTTACGCACCAGAATGCAGCCTATTCAGACCATTTGGAGCAATGTGCCTAGAATTGTGCGTGATATTGGCAAACAATTGGATAAACGCATCAAAGTGGTCATGGAAGGGGAAGAAACCGAACTCGATCGCACCATTTTAAGTGCCTTAAAAGACCCGCTCACCCATATTATTCGTAATAGTTGTGATCATGGCATTGAATCAGCTGAACAGCGTCGCGCCAGCCATAAACCCGAAGAAGGCAGTTTACGTCTGACAGCCTTTCAAGAGTCAGGTTTTATCTTGATTACCATACACGATGATGGCGCTGGCATTGATGCCGAACGTATCAAGGAAAAGGCAGTCGCTATGGGTATATTAAGCCCCGAACAAGGCGAAACCATCTCCAGCAAAGCCGCCTTACAATTGATATTCCATGCAGGGCTTTCCACCGCTGAAAAGGTGACCAACTTCTCTGGTCGTGGCGTAGGCATGGATGTAGTGCGCACCGAAATTGAGCGTGTGGGTGGCAGTGTAGACATTGATAGTACACTGGGCAAAGGCACATCGCTGCGTATTCGTATTCCGCTTACGCTAGCCATCATTTCATCCATGATTGTAAGCTGCAAAGGTCAACGTTTTGCCATTCCGCAAATGAGTGTACAAGAGCTGTTAAGCGCTCCACAAGACTCCAGCGAATGGCGCACTATTGGTGGACAATCTTTTTATCGTTTGCGTGGTAAATTATTGCCTATTTTACAACTCAAACAGGCATTATATAAGGATAAAGATGATGACTTGGCAGGTTCAATTGTGGTGGCAGACATTGGCGATCGCACCTTTGGCATTTTGGTGGACAAAATTTATGGTGCCGAAGAAATTGTAGTCAAACCCTTAGGCATCCATTTTCAACACCTGAATTTTTATGGTGGTTGCAGTATTCTCGGTGATGGTGGTGTGATTCCTATTTTCGATTGTAATGGTTTGGCATCCATGATTCAGCTTTCTACAGAAGCAGAGGCTGTACAACTCTTAGACCTTGAAGAAGATATATCCAACCATACCGAACAACAGCACACCCTCATCTTTTCTCAAGCAGGGCAACGTTATGCCATCCCTATGGCACTGGTAGAACGCCTTGAACGCCTCAAACAAGAGCGCATCGAACGCTCAGCATCTGGTGAAATCCTGCAATATAGAGATGATATCATCACCGTCTTACGCTGGTCAGATATGTTAGAACAAACACGCACTCCTGTCGCTGAAGATGAGGATTTGTATTGCTTGATTTTATCCGATGGCGGCAAACGTATGTGTTTACAAGTCGATGAAGTGATTGATATCTTTGAAATCTCTTTGGACATCAAAAAAACATCGCAAAACAACCTATTCTTAGGTACTACTGTCATTCAAGGCTACGCCACTGAAGTCGTTGATGTCTTTGAAATCGTACAACAAGCCGACCCACATTGGTTCTCGCAGCCCCAACAAAGCAAAAAAGTAGAGATTCTTTTTGTCGAAGATGCGCAGTTTTTCCGCCATTTGGTCATTCCTGTGTTGGAGTCTATGAACTTTTCCATCCGCACC
>JAUZQU010000110.1 GCA_030950835.1 Mariprofundaceae bacterium
CAAAACAGGAGGGCTTGCCGATGTGGTAGGCTCTTTGCCACAAGCGCTTCGTCAACTTCAACAGCAGCAAGCAGCGCATCAAGTCACGGTCATCATGCCCTTCTATCGCCAACACCTGCAACAAGCAGGTATTGCGACCCAAGCTTTAGATCTTACTATTGATATGTGGGCAGATGGGGTGCAACGCCTTTGTCCTATCCATGAAGCTAAGGTGGATGGTTTGCGTTTCTTGCTGGTTGAGCAAGACGATTTGTATGCCCGCGATGAGCTTTATGGCACGCCAGACGGGGCTTATGAAGATAATCTGCTGCGTTATGTGTTGTTTAACCGCGTAGCTTTGGAAGTAGCTGCACAGTTGGAGCAAGCCGTAGATGTGATCCATTGCCATGATTGGCAAACAGGTATGGTGCCTTTGTTATTGAAAACGCAATACCAACATTACCCCAAGATTGCCCATGCCAAAACAGTCTATACCATTCATAACCTTGCTTACCAAGGGGTATTTGCCGAAACATGGATGGGTAGTTTGGGTATTCCAACCCACCATTTTCATGGTGATGGGTTTGAGTTTTACAATCAGATTAACTGCATGAAAGCAGGTATATTGATGGCGGATGCGATTACTACCGTCAGCCCAACGTATGCAGAAGAAATTTTAACCCCTGAATTCGGTTGCCACATTGAAGGTTTTTTAGCCCAGCATCAACACAAACTTACGGGTATTGTGAATGGTTTGGACATCGAGCAATGGAATCCACAAACAGACCATGCCATAACGCATCATTTTGCTGCGGGTAAGGTAAGCAACAAAAAGAAATGCAAACAAGCCTTACAAACCCAGTGTGGCTTTGAAGTTGACCCTAAAACACCATTGCTTACCCTCATTTCACGTCTTGCTGAGCAAAAAGGTATTGATTTGTTGTTAGAAAACATCCCAACATGGTTAGATCGGGGCTATCAACTGGTCATACTTGGTTCAGGTGATGCAAATACCGAACAACAGCTGCAAACACTTGCTGATAAACACCCGCAACACATGCATTTTTACTGCGGTTTTAATGAAGCCTTTGCCAGACAAGTCTATGCAGGCGGAGACATCTTTTTAATGCCATCTCGTTTTGAGCCTTGTGGTTTAGGGCAGCTGATGGCGATGCGTTATGGTAATGTGCCTGTGGTTCGGGCAACAGGTGGTTTAAAAGACACTGTGATTGATTATCAACAAAACAAAAGCAAGGCCACAGGTTTTCACTTTGAAGCTGCAACAGCCCATGCCTTTGATCAAGCTTTAGAAGCAGCTATTGAAGTATATAAAACGCCCAGAACATGGAGTCGTGTTCGCGGTAATGCGCTCAAACGCGCATCTTCTTGGCAGACTTCGGCTCAAGTTTATATCGACTTGTATCAAGACTTAATTAAACCAGAAACTGATGCTTAGTTTAGTTGCCGATGTAGGTGGAACCAATATCCGTGTTGCCATCGTTGAAGATGGTAACATCATCGCAGAGCAACGTGTAGAAGCCCGATTATCGCAGCATCAGGCAAAGAACAATAGACAAGCTGAATCTATATTGATAGATACACTTAGCAGCGCCTTTAACCCGCTCTTAGAGCAGTTTAAACCACATCATATTGGCATAGGATTCCCTGGTTTCTTTGCAGGTGATACTGGAGTGTTGTTGAGCTCTCCAAATATCCCGAAAATCCATGATTTTAATATCAGTGAAGCCATAGAAAGCCACACATCCTTGCCCACTTATGTACACAACGATGCATTATGTGCTGCCTTGGGTGAGTTTCATTTTGGTGTAGGCAAACAACAACAGAGCCGTGACCTTTTACACGTCACTTTAGGTACAGGTGTGGGTGCAGGTTTGATTTTGAATGGTTTGCCCTACGCAGGGCAACACGGCATGGCCATGGAGTTTGGACATCTTTATTGTCCAGCGATGCAAGGTGATGAAGTGATGTTGTGTGGTTGTGGTAATGAAGGCTGTTTGGAAACTTATGCCTCGGCAACGGCCATTGTAAAACGTTACTTTGCCTGCACGCAACAAGAGATAACGGCAAAAGAAGTGGCAGCTCGCGCCCAAGCTGGTGATGTAGATGCACAACGTATCATTGAACATGCAGGTGCATATCTGGGTGCGTCTTTGGCGGAGTTTAGCAAGCTTTTAGATATCCAACATATCAGTATGAGCGGTGGTTTAAGTGGGGCATGGTCACAGTTATATCCAAGCATGCAGAAGTCACTCAACGCACAGCTTATTCCACCCTTGCGCCAAAAAATAAGCATTCAAGCATCCCAGCTTGGGGACAATGCAGGCCTGTTGGGTGCAAGCCTACTAAGCAGCTATTGATACTTCTATTTATATATATTTATTAATACTTTACATATGTTTAGTTAAAGTTAAACATGAATAATTACTATTTCAGCCATCACCTTAAGCAATTGATATAAATTAAAGCGTGACAAAGACTTTTTGTTACGTTACGGTTTTCATCCCTTATTCATGGATGTGATTTTATTTTCCCTGTAATGCACCACGAATGGGACAGGAGGTGATGACCCAATTATGCAAACTGCTCCCCAGCATTCACGAAAATCAGACATGGGCGTACAAGTACACTCCAATGTGCGCCAGATAACCAATGCCATTATTCGTCGGGCAATGAAAGAAAATAGCTCTGATATTCACATCATTCCCTTAGAAGAACACAGCACGATTCGTTTCCGTGTCAACGGCGAGCTCTCCGAACCTATACGCATCCCAATCAGCCTGCATGAACAAGTCATCTCATTTTTCCGTGATTTAGCCAAAGAAATGAATAGCGAGAAATCAGCTGAACAGCTTGAACAAACCATGAGTCGTTTTGAAGTGCGTGTAGGCGCTTTGTCGTATGACATGGAAATTGAAGAGCGCCCTTCATCGCATGGTGAGTATATCGTGCTTCATGTCTGTAAAAATCGCGCTAAAAAAGAAGCCAATGAGGAACAATTATCCTTATCGGGTTTGCACCAGAGTAGTCGTGATCAAGTCACTGAAATTTTAAATGCACAAAGCGGCGTCATTCTGCTTTCTGGTCCATTTGGCAGTGGTAAAACGACCAGTATGTATTCTTTTTTAAACTACCTGCATACCCAAGGTAAAAAAGCCATCAGTTTTGAAAAAAACATTGAGATGAAAATTCCCAATGTCAGCCAAATTTCCATTGGCAATGATATTCATGCCTTTATGGCTAAGGATATCTTTGAATATGTTGAGCGTGAAAAACCCAATGTAATTATGATTGATCATATTGGTGACCAGTCCACTGCCGCTGCGGCTTTTGCACTATCGGCTCAGGGTTATTTGGTCATTTCTAGTATTCGGGCTGTGGACACGTCTTCGGTTTTGAGTAATTTAAAAGCATTTGGCGTTGCCAACAATACCATTGCTGATGAATTGAAACTTAGTGTATCCCAACGTTTAATCCATAGATTATGTCCAGAGTGCCACAAAATCAGGCCCGCAGACCCTGCAACACTGGTACGTTTTGACCTACCTAGTGATACCGCAACTTTCCATCCGCATGGCTGTAAAGATTGTATGGGCACAGGTTTCTCAGGGCGTTCGCCAGTGCATGAGACATGTATCATTTCACAAGAATTTGGCAGCTTATTAAGAAGTAACATCCCTGATTATGAGTTTAGACAAATCGTCATCAATGCAGGTATGTTAACTTTATTTGAAGATGCTTTAGTCAAAGCGCTTGAAGGGCTGGTTCCTTTAGCAGAAGTTTTACGCAACCTACCCAATCCAACCCAAGAACATACTGTAGGTTCGCGCTTGCAACGTATGTCTTTATTACCGAACAATAAAAATCTTTTAGTATCCACAGGAGATGCAGAAGCCATGATTAATCAGAATAACCCGAATGCTACACAAAATGAGCCAAGTATTACCCAGAAAATTAAAGCCGCTGAAGCTTTTGAAGAATCCATTCAAGCACCCGCGCCGCGTCATGAAGACACCCTTACTTTAACTGAGGATGATTTGCCAAAAAAAACTACCGTGGAAACACAGTCTATAGCTGAAAACGTATCCCCATTTACCATTAAAGACGAACCTGTTGCCTTAGGCGAAGAAAAAGATAGTTCATTATTAAAAACATTATCTAGCCAACATGAATTAACCGATACTGTGTGTTTAAGCAATGGCATCAACATTGAAAGTCCAAGCGAAACCATACCTGCACCGCGTTTCCAAACGCCACAACCTTCATTTAAACAAAGAACTGAACCGCAAAACAAGCCTGTGCAAAACCCTGCAGCTGGATTTGCTACAGCACCACCAACGCCTTCGGCTCAAACATCGGATGTGCCAGTAAACACAACGCAAGAAAACATGCTGGATGTAAAAAGGGAAACCACACCTACACCACGTTTCCAAACACCACAACCTTCATTTAAACAAAGAACTGAACCGCAAAACAAGCCTGTTGGAAGCCCTGCAGTCGGATTTACTACAACGCCTTCAGCTCAAAGCTCGGGTATACCAGTCAACACAACGCAAGAAAATATCCTGGCACAAGAAGCTATGCAAACCCAAACCACATCTTTTCATGCTTCAAGCATTTTAATGGAAAAACCAGCAGCAAAAACAGTCGAAACAACCAACCCTATGTTGCAACAACCTGCACCAGCTACAGCAGAAAGCATGAGAACCCAGCCTCAAGAAACCATGCAAACCACAGAACAACATATAGAGCCCGCAGAAATTTTAAACCAACTTCAGGCAGAGCCTAGCTTAGAGACACATCAAGATTTTGATGTTTCATCTTCCCACTTACCCGTGTCCACGCCGCAGCAAAGCAACGAGGCAGCAAGGCCTGAGCAAGCAGGCCTTGCTTTTGATGTTTCTCGTCAAGACTTTGTTGAGCAAGGTTTTAATGAGCAAGACTTTGATATGATTCAGAATAAAACCATGCGTTTTCAAACCGCGCGTACAGAACCTATCAGCTCCGCAGCAGATGTGCTGAATCAAACCGTACGTTTTGGTGGTGGAAGTTTTGATGCACAAGCAACACAACCTAGCCCACAAGAACCCGTGCATCAGCAACCCACTAGTCCACCTTTTCAAGCACAAAGACCTGACTTGCCCGTTGTGGAGCAACCTCAATCTTTTGAGCCACAGTCCACTACAGCGTATACCAGTGTGCCGCAACAACCTAGACAGCGAGTGAACCCACAACAACAAACCCAGTCTATTCCTGCATTTCAACAGCCTTCTCCTATGCAGCAAACACAGCCTATGCAGACTTTCCAACAACCTGCTCCTATGCAGCCACAACAAACACAAAGTTTTCATGCCGCTCCTTCAGCGCAACCTGAGCCTGCTGCGAATAACTACTCCCAATTTGAAACACCCAATATGCAGCAACCTATCCAACCTGCTGCGGCTCCTGAACCACAGGTGCGCAAAAAGCTGCTGCTTGTTGAAGATGGACACACGATTCGTGATTATATTTCCTTTATTTTGCGTTCTGGTGGTTATGATGTCGTGGATGTGGAAACTGCCGAAGAAGCATTGTCGATTTTATTCCATGATCGCCCTGATGCTTTGATTAGTGATCATATCTTACCCGGCATGAATGGTACTTCTTTGATTGCAACCGTGCGTTCTCATCCGCGTTTATGTGACATTCCTACGATGTTGTTAACCAGCGAAGCTAAAATGGAAGTCGAAGCCTTGCGTACAGGTGCGGATAGTTACCTTGAAAAACCCGTTGACCCTGATTTGT
>JAUZQU010000111.1 GCA_030950835.1 Mariprofundaceae bacterium
ACAAAAGTCTTTGGCGTCGGCAAAACGTGTATTGATAGATATGCGTCAGGTTCAGGCCACAGGGCGGTTGGTGATTCAATTGCGTGATGTGGCAGCGCTGCAGCAATCGGATTTTGATTTGGCTTTGCAGGGTGGTGACCATTTATATGTACCACAAAAGCCGGATCAGGTGTTGGTGATGGGGCAAGTGTATAACTCTATTGCTATGCTTTATCAAAAGGGTATGGATGTGGATGATTATCTGGATGCTGCAGGTGGGGTGACACGTATGGCGGATGAAGATCGGACGTATGTAGTCAGGGCGAATGGGCAGGTGGATGCATTGTCTGGCTGGTGGAGTAGTAGGGTTCATCCAGGTGATACGATTATCGTGCCAGAGCAGCTTGAAACGTTTTATTTGTTGGATTCACTCTTAGATTGGTCTAAAGTGTTGATGAATGTAGGTGTATCTGCAGCGACAATGAAGACGATTGGAGTATTTTGATGGCCGATAACGACAGGCAACAACATAACCTGCCACCTTTTGATCCGCGCATGATGCAGGCGATGTATGGAGCTGTAGAAGAAGATGAGATTGACTTGTTGGCGTATGGCAAGTTGCTTTGGCAGCATAGAAAGTTGATTGTACTGGTACCATTGATGGTGTCGATATTGGTGGCTGGGTTGACACTTGTCATGCCTAATATTTATAAGTCAGAGGTTCTGTTGGCTCAGGTTGGCAATGAAGATGAACAAGCTGGTTTGTCATCGATGTTGGGCGGGCTGGGTGGCTTAGCTTCTATGGCAGGGGTATCTTTGGGTGGGGGAGGGACTGTTGAGGAAAACTTGGCAGTGTTGAAATCACGCGCATTTATTTGGAAGTTTGTGCAGGATGAAAAGTTGATGCCAGTCTTGTTTGAGGATGCTTGGGATGCAGAGCAACAACGATGGATTGCTGAAGATAAAGATGATCAGCCTTCATTGTGGGCCGCTTGGCGATTACTGGTGGAAGATGGGGTAATTTCTACGGGTGTGGATAAGGAATCGGGTTTGGTTAACTTGGCAGTAGAGTGGCGCGATGCAGAGCTGGCAGCATTATGGGCAAGTAAACTTGTGAAACGCTTGAATAGCCATTTACGCAACCAGGCGATTGAATTGAGCCACAAAAAATTAACGTATCTTAAAAAAGAATTGATGGCAACACGCATAGCAGAGAACCGCCAAGCACTTTTCGCTTTGATTTCGGCCGAGCAGAAACAAGCGATGTTGGCGAACACACAGCAAGACTTTGCCTTTAGAGTCATTGATGCTGCTGCTGTTCCAGATAAGAAAATAAAACCTAAACGTGCTTTGTTGGTGATAGTAGCTGGATTTGTGGTTGGTTTTATGTGTATAGTCTTTGTTTTTGTGCGTGAAGGTTTGCGTAAGCGTAAAGAAGAGGATGGCCTGAAAGATGAATGATGCTCAAGTATCAAGCAATGTAGTTTGGCATAATGGGCAAGTGAGCCGTGAGGATAAAGAGGCTAGGAATGGGCATAAGGGGGCAGTGTTGTGGTTTACTGGTCTTTCAGGCTCAGGGAAATCCACGTTAAGCCATGCTGTTGAGCATCAATTGTTTCAAATGGGGGCGCAGACCACGGTCTTGGATGGTGATAATGTGCGTCATGGACTGTGTGGCGATTTAGGTTTTTCGGATATTGCACGGTGGGAAAACATTCGCCGTATTGGTGAAGTGTCGAAGCTATTTGTGGATACGGGCACGATTGTGCTCACGGCTTTTATTTCGCCATTTCAAGAAGATAGACGGGTTGTGCGGGCATTACACCAGCGTGGGGATTTTATTGAGGTGTATTGTGCTGCAAGCTTGGGCAAGTGTGAGCAGCGTGATGTCAAAGGGCTTTATAAACGGGCGAGACAAGGTGAAATCAAAGACTTTACAGGTGTTTCATCGCCCTATGAAACGCCTGAACATGCTGAAATCACGGTAGATACGGGTGAAATGACACTGGAAGAAAGTGTGACGGCAGTGGTTAACTTGCTTATAGAAAAAGGCGTGATCAAACATAGATGAAAGCTATTGTTCATGCTATATGCCCCAAGCGTTGAACGCTGTTTTTTTCATCTAACGAAGTGCTGATTGAGATATACAATGGATTTAAATGTGCGCATCATTAAAAAGTCACATATGATGAAGCATAAGGGGTTAGGTTGATGGTTGATGCAGTAAAAGCAGTGATTCTTGCTGGTGGTTCAGGCACACGTTTGTGGCCTATGTCTAGGCAGCAGTTGCCCAAGCAATTTTTAAAGCTTGATGGCGAAGAGTCTTTGTTGGCAGCAACCATTTCACGCCTATCCCCCAAGATTGAGCAAGATGATGTTTGGGTGGTGACCAATGAGGCGCACGCCACAGGCGAGGCTTTTTCAGAGCTGGATCATTTGCATACGATTTTAGAGCCTTGTGCCCGAAATACCGCACCAGCCATTGCCTTGGCGGCGGCATTGTTGCAAGAAGATGGGCAAGACCCGCTTATGCTGGTATTGCCCGCTGATCACCTTATCAAAGATATCCCTGCTTTTCATCAGGGTCTTGAGCAGGCACTTATTTCAGCAAGTGAAGGTAAATTGGTGACATTTGGTATTGTACCAGAGCACCCAGATACGGGTTTTGGTTATATTCAAGCGGCTCAAGGCAGTGAATCAGGTGTTTTTCCTGTAAAACGCTTCACTGAAAAGCCAGATTTATGCACCGCGAAATCATTTTTAGAGCAAGGTAATTATTTTTGGAATTCAGGCATGTTTGTCTGGAAGGCATCGCTCATTTTAGCCGAAATTGAGCAGCATTGCCCTGATATTTATAGCGCTTTAGCAACGATGAAGAAAGCGTGGCAAGCTGGAGAAGATTGGCAGGAGGTGGTGCGGCATAATTTTCAAGATATGCCTTCTATTTCA
>JAUZQU010000112.1 GCA_030950835.1 Mariprofundaceae bacterium
AGGGCGAGGCAGTGTGCTTAGTCAAATTAAAACTTTGGGTGAGTTGTCGGGAAAAGCCAAAAAAGAAATGCCGCAGCATTTGCTTGATGATACAGCTTTAGAGCATACATCAGAACCAACCCAGAGCAGCTAAATCATGGCACACATTCAATTGTTCCAGCCCAACCTCATTCAACTTCGCCTTGGTGAATTAGCCGCTATACGGGTGGTGATGCTAAAGTCCCCTTACAGCGTGTGGTACACCTTGAACATGAAACGCACACAAACCGAGGTGTCATACCCATGTTACAAGGGATGATGATATCCAAAATAAGCAGCACGGAGGCGATGACATGTTACAAACCACATATTTAAGGCGTTGTGTTCAAAGCCTAGAAAGCGCAGTGACGATGTTAAAGAAAAGCGAGGCAGGGAGCATTGAATATGATGTGTTTCGTAATGCTGCGGTGAAAAGCTTTGAACTGTCGCTAGAGACCTCAGGTAAATTGTTGCGCAAGGTCTTAAAACCTTATTTTGCCACGCCCAAAGAAGTCGATAGGCTTGTCTTTAAAGATGTCTTTCGTTATGCCGGAAAACATGATGTATTGACCTTGGAAGCCGTCAGTCGCTGGCTTGCCTATAGGGACAATCGCAACAATACTGCCCATGATTATGGGCAACAATTTGCCGAACAAACACTGTTGCTGCTGCCTGAATTTATCGCTGATGCTTATGCTTTGGCAGATTGGATTGATCAACAACATGAATAACTTAAAACTTGATCTTCAACCCCAGTATTTACAAGATTTGCAACACATACTGCATGATATCGTGCCTGAACATGAAGTTTGGGCATATGGTAGCCGCGTATTTGGGCTTAACCATGAAGCCAGTGATTTGGATTTGCTGCTTTATCAAACGCAAGCGCCACAACAACGCGCGACCAACATCGGGGATTTACAACAGGCGCTCAGCGAGAGTAACTTACCCATTTTGGTGCAAGTGTCCGACTGGGCCTGTGTGCCAGACGAATTTAAGGCAGAAATACGCAGAGGATTTGTAAAAATCCAATGTCCAGCACAAAAGGGGAGCCAATATGAGCTTAAAAACGAATCGTAAACAACTGGTGATGACGGGGGTGCAAGGTGGTGTTTCGCCTGCGCAGATGTGGGCTCCATTTGAAGTGGGCAGCAAGGGTGAGGTATTTTCTTGGCCGAGTACGGGTGGTATTACTTATAATGTTAAAATTGGTGATTCGGTGTTTGGCTGGGCAGGTGAACATATTGAACCTGGTGTTTCTAGCACCTTAAAACATAAAAACCGAAAATCTGAGGATGGTTATCAATTTCATGCTTGTTGTGGCAACCAAGTGAGGGTGATTTCGGGCGAAGCCAAGGGGGCATTGGGTACGGTATTGGGGCATCATGGTGGAGTGAACCATTTGATGCTTGATTTTCCAGATGCTACGCTGGATAAACTGACCTGTGACGACAAGTTTATGATTAAAGGTTATGGGCAGGGTTTGAAGTTGGTTGACCATGATGATGTGCATATTTACAATATTGACCCTGATTTGTTGGACGTTATGGGTTTGACAGAGCATGAAGATGGTAGCATCCATGTTCCAGTGAACGTGATTGTGCCGCATTATGCGATGGGTTCGGGCATTGGCGCGTTGTCGGTGACTACGGGGGATTATGATATTTTGTGTCACGATGAAGAGATGGTGAAAGAACATGGTTTGGACAAATTGCGTTTTGGTGATTTTGTTGCCGTGGTTGATCATGATAATATCTACGGGCGGACTTTTCGCCGCAATGCCATGACTATTGGCATGGTGATTCATTCGGATTCACCGCTTGGCGGACATGGGCCAGGCATGATGACGATTATGTCGGCTTGTGATGGGAAATTGAAACCTGTATTGGATGATAAAGCAAATATGGGTCATTATTTAAAGGTAGGTCGTTATGTTTAAGTGCTTGATAGTGGGATTATGTTTGATGTTGCCATTAACGGTGGCAGCAGCTTTGTATAAAGTGGTGGGTGAGGATGGTAAGGTGGTGTATACGGATATGCAGCCTAATCCTGATGCCAAAGAACACCGTCTGGGTAGAATCAATAGTGTGAGTAACCCTGCATATAATATGGATAAAGTGAATATGCGCTTGCATTATGTGGATGATGCTGGGGCGATGATTGTGCAAGGGACGGTGAACGGCATTAGTATGTCTTTTGTGGTGGATACGGGGGCAACTTTGGTGGTGGTGCCGCTAAAAATTGCACAACAAGCGGGTTTGATGGATGGAAAAACGGAAATGGTGACCTCACAAACTGCCAATGGCACAGTGCGCACTCCCAAGGTGGTGATTCAGCAGTTGAATGTGGATAAAGTGAGCATGACGGATGTGGCGGCGACTATCCAAACCATATCACCGAACCAACCAGAGCTGGGATTGTTGGGCATGAGTTTTTTTGGCAAGTATAAAATGACCATAGACCATGATAAACAAGAGATTTTACTGGAAGGAAAATAGCAGCATGCACAGCGATGTGCGTGTGGCATGTTTACAGCTGACAAGTTCGGAGGATGTGCAGGAGAACTTGGTAAAAATCAGGCATATATTGCAAGAATATGGCAAAAAAGACCTTGATTTGCTGCTTTTACCCGAAAATGTCACGCTTTTGACCCAAAATAAGTCTAAAAAGCATGTTGCAGCACAACAGGATGCGGTGCAACGGTTGTATGACTTTTTTGCCGACATAGCAAAAACATGGCAAATGTATGTGGTGGTGGGTTCACTTTTACTGCAATGTGAAGCAAAAGATGCGCCTGAGCAGCCACAGAAAAACCAAAACAAGCCAGATAGTGATCGATATTATAATCGTTGTGTGGTGTTCAGCCCACAAGGTGAATTGCTGACGGCGTATGACAAAATACACTTGTTTGATGTGGATTTGGGCAGTGAATCTTGGTTGGAATCGGCGCAAACTCAGGCGGGAAAGAAAGCTGAATCCTTTGAGATGTTGGCTGGTTGGCAAGTGGGGTTGTCGATTTGTTATGACTTACGTTTCCCTGAATTATACCGTTATTATAGTCAAATGGGCTGTCATATTTTGACGGTGCCTGCGGCATTTACGCTGCCTACAGGGCAAGCGCATTGGCAAACGTTATTGCAAGCTAGGGCGATTGAGAATCAGTGTTATGTGTTGGCAGCAGGGCAATGGGGCAAACATCAGGATGGGCGCGAAACATATGGGCATAGCCTGATTATTGACCCTTGGGGCGAGGTGTTGGCGGAGTTGCCAAAGGGAGAGGGTTTGTTGGTGACAAACTTATCCGCAGAAAAACTTACGTCTCTACGACAACGTATGCCAGTGTTACAACATAGACGATTAAAATGACGCAGGGGTTCTAGCTTGGATTATGCAGTGCCTGCGGCATCGGTGATGGATGAACAAGTGGTCAAACGTAGTCGTTTCATTAGCCATGTTCACAGAGTAGAAAACAAACAACAAGCGCTTGATAACATTCAATATATCAAGCAACAATACCCCGATGCACGCCATCATTGTTGGGCATACATTGCAGGACATCCAACAACAGGTTTGGATGTGGCGATGTCCGATGATGGTGAACCACAAGGCACGGCAGGAAAACCGATTTTCAATGTGTTGCAATATAGTGGCGTGGGTGAGGTTGCCTTGGTGGTGGTGCGTTATTTTGGCGGCATCAAGTTGGGAGCGGGTGGTTTGTTGAGGGCGTATTCAAGTTCAGCACGTTTGGTCACCAAGCAACTTGTATGCTGCACCACCTTGGATATACGTTTTCACTATGCTTTGGAGTCTAAAGTTCAGCACTTTTTAAAAGGGCAAAACATGTATATTCAACAAACGTGTTATGTGGAGCGTATCCACATGTTGGTAGCGGTGCCTGTGGTGGAGTTGGATGCGGTGTGTGTCGCGCTGACCAATTTGACTTCAGGTCAAATTACACTGTCTTTTGAGGCTTCTTCGACCGCAATCTAGGATAGGAGCGAGATATGGGCTGTATGGTGTGTGGTCTACATATAAACATTCAAATATTCTTGGCAATCACTTGGTTGCGCCCTTGTTCTTTGGCTTCAAATAGGGCTTGGTCGGCGGTTTGCAAGAAGTCGTGGGGTTGATGTTTGAGTTTGGGGGTGGTGGTGACAACGCCCAAACTGATGCTCACATAATCCAAGCAGCGGGATGTTTGATGTTCGAGGTTAAGGGCTTCAATGGTTTTGCGTAAACGTTCAGCGATGAACACTGCACCTTGACCATGGGTATTGGGTAATAACACTACAAATTCTTCGCTGGCATAACGGGCGATGAGGTCAGAAGGGCGTTTTAAGTCTTGCTGTAAGGCTTTGGCAACTTCTTTGAGACAATCATCACCTGCAAGATGTCCATAATGGGCATTATATGCCTTAAAATCATCAATATCGATGAAAATCAAGGATAAAGCAGAGGTTTCACGCAAAGAACGTTGCCATTCGCGTTGAAATAAGTCATCAAAAAAACGGCGATTTGCCACATCGGTCAGACCATCCAACGATGATATGCCTTCCAATAAAGAGAAGCTTTGTTGTAATTGCCCTTGCAACTCTTTTAAAGCAAGCTGGTTGGCTTCGCGCTCCAAGTGGTCGATGTAGGCACGGCTATGGTAGCGCAAGCGGGATATAAACTCTGTTTGCCCAGGTGTTTTGAGCAAGTAATCATTAGCACCTAAGGCAAAGGCCTTTTCTCTGCTTTCTGCACTATGATCTACGGATAATATCAATACAGGAATATGGCGCGTAGTTTCATGTTGGCGAAGTTGTTGCAATAACTCAAAACCACCCAACAAAGGCATGTGAATATCAAGCAGGATGACAGTCGGCCCGACTTTGAGGATATGCTGCATGGCATGTTCAGGCTGATTGCAGGCATGGAAATCTATATAGGGCATACCCTCTAACATTTTCTTGATGCCCATGGTGGTGCTGCGTTGGTCATCGATGCTGTAGACGGTGATGGGGTAGGCTTGCCAATGTTGTTCTGTATCCACATGAACCTCTATTGTTGAAGATGTTTGATAAGATTGTTATGGCAAACTTCGTGCCAACATTGCAAAGCTTGGATTACGGGTGATGCAGAGAGATGACACCTGCGGAATAGTCAAAAATGGAATCACCATTGGTATCGGCTTCAATCAAGATAGCCGCATCGTGAATAGGGGAAATACGTACGCTTTTACCATCCATACCAAACACTTGCAGCGGCCCGCCAGCATAAGGAAAAGCGGATTGTTGGGACATGTTTAATGCAGACGTGGTGTGTACATCAAGTTTGCCCAGCAAACTATCGTAAAGCGTGCCTGACATTTGGCTGTCACCATTGTGTTGTAAGATGGTGGTAAAGTGTTCGGATTGCCTTTGCTGCCCTGTGAACGTATCTTCAACGATGTAGTTGGCAATGATGGTGGTGCTTAAATCTTGGATATGGGTGGTGATGCTTTGGCTGCCAGACAAGATGACGGATTGATGGCTTTGTTGGATATGCAGGTTTTCAAAGAGATACTTGATTTCAATTTCTACTGCGGATATTCGGCTGGTGGTCATGCGCATGCGCCCATGGAGTTGTTGCCCTTGTTCCTTGTAATGAGCATAAATCAAAATACTGGTGCTGGATTGGGTGCTGCTATCTTGTTCGCTCACGATATAAACTGAGCCGCCTTGTGCTCCGTATGTGGTGGAGGCATAACTTTGTAGACCACCTGTGGCAGGAGAAAAACTTGGTGACAAACTCTGGTGGTGTTGGAAGAGTAAGACAAGCGGTGCAGCTAAAGCTTGGACGCTAAGCAAGGGCTGAGTTGAGGCATGGCGGATGCTTCCTGTGATGGGCGTTGAAGTGTTGGTGGGTGAATTGAATAGCAAGCGGGCAATGGGGGTGGCATTGTCGGCTGAGATGTCGGCAGGCAGGATTTTGCCATGGTAGTGTAAAGGGGTGTTGCTACTGGCAGGTGTAGTCTGCAAGTCAGGCTGACCACATGAGGTTAAGAAAGCCAGCGCAAGCAGATAGAGGAAAAGAGCCTTGGTCATGTTTCTATTGTGGTTGCTCAACAAAGACTAAGCTATAGCATCAATATGTGAGTGGTGATGTTGTTATTGGGATGGGGTGAATAGGCATGGATAAGCTGCTGAGATGTCTAGTTGTGGATAAATGCTGGACAGCCTGATTCTTTTATTGTTCAATGTGCCTCGTATGATGAATTTTCAGGACACTGACCAAAAAGGGGATGAACACTTATGATGGCGAAAAAGTACACTAAAATGGCATTGATTGCTTTAGCAGCAGCAAGTTTATTTTTTGCGGGTTGCGGCGGCAAAGGCGATGCAGCATTAAGTAATAGCCAGCAAATGATGGATGCCAAACAAGCTCAAGCAGATGCGGATGCAGCAGCGCTAGCAGATACAGGCGCTATGGGTACATCTGGAGGCTCAGAGGGAAATATGGCAGAGAAACCATCTACCAACTCGGTATACTTCACTTTTGATAGCGCAAATATTGATGATGCGGGTAATATGATTTTAGTTGAGTATGCAGCATGGTTGAATGCCAATGCTGATGTAAGTGTTACTGTAGAAGGTCATTGCGATGAGCGTGGTAGCAAAGAGTACAACTTAGCCTTGGGTGATCAGCGTGCCAGCATGGTGCGTGATGTACTGGTTGCTAACGGTGTAGCAGCAGGACGTGTAGATACAGTTTCATACGGTGAAGGACGTGCGGTATGTAGCGGAACAGGTCAAGCTTGTTGGGCACAAAATCGTCATGGTGATGTCGTTAATCGTTAATTCGTAGTTTGTTGGTGAAAACAACTTCCTATATATCAAAACCATCAGCTTTGCTGGTGGTTTTGTCGTTGGTGCTGCTTTCAGGTTGTATGGCAGCTAAACCTGCGGAAGACTTATGGTTAAAAGATAAAGATTTGGTTCTCCAATCTTTACAAGATGCACATATGGAAAATGTAAAATTAAGAGAGCGCGTAGGTGAACTTGATTTGCGGATGGTGGATTTGGAGCGTGTTGCTTCTAAACAGTCCTCAAAGATTAAAGCTTTAGAAGCTACGCCGCCGCAACGTGTAAGTGCAAAAAAGAAGAAAAAAAACAACAAGCGTAAAGCAATAAGTCTGAAACAACGATTGGATAAACTCTCTGCTCAACTCATTATTCCAGCAGTGCCAACAGTAAAAGTGAAGCTATCTGCAGCTGATGAGAAAAATGCATACACTGCGGCATACCTGGCCTTAAAAAGTGGGCGTTATGAGGAAGCATCTGCAGGTTTTACAGCGGTGATTCGTAGTCATCCTGAGGGTGAATATACTGACCAAGCCTATTATTGGTTGGGCGAAAGTTATGTTGCCCAACGTCAATTTCAAGATGCTATAAAAGCTTTTAGCGCTGTCATCAACAAGTTTCCGCAAGGGGCGAAACATGCCGCTGGATTGCTGAAACTGGCAACGACTTACCAGAGCTTAAATCAACTTACGGATGCGCGAGCCGCCTTGAGTCGGGTCATTCAAGAGCACCCTGATAGCCGCACAGCAGAACGCGCAAGGGTGTTGTTGCAAAGTATGTCTGCAGGAGCAGCACCATAACTACAGCTATCGCGGGTTCGCTGCGTATCCATGAAATTTATCAAAGCATCCAAGGCGAAAGTACCTTGGCAGGTTTGCCGTGTACCTTCATCCGTTTAGCAGGTTGTCCGTTGCAGTGTGTGTATTGTGATACACCACAAGCGATACCTTTGGACTCAGGCGAAAATCAAGATTTAACGCGCTTACTGGAAGAGCTACACCCTGTGCAAACCCCTGTGGTTTTGGTCACAGGTGGTGAACCTTTGGCACAAAAAAACTGCACTCAACTTCTACAAGCTCTATTACCCATCTATCAGCATGTGCAACTCGAGACTTCGGGTGCTTATGATATTTCGATTGTGCCTGATGATGTAGCAGTGATTTTAGACATTAAAACACCTGCTAGTGGTGAATGTGCGCGTAACCGTTGGCAAAATATGGAGATATTGCGCCCCAATACGGAAATTAAGTTTGTTTTAATGGATGAAGGTGATTATACGTGGGCAAAAGAGATTATTCAAAAGTATGATTTAAGCCGTTATACGTTGTTGATGTCTTGTGTGTGGCAAGCTTTGGACCCCCAAGATTTGGCGGCATGGATTGTGCGCGATCAGCTTGCGGTGCGTTTACAACTCCAGTTGCACAAATACATTTGGGGCGCCAAGGCAACAGGCGTTTAAGGGTTCGGAGTACAGATGCAGGAAAACAATAAAACACGTGCGGTAGTCTTGCTTTCAGGCGGTTTGGATTCGACCACTGCTTTGGCTTGGGCCAGCCTAAAACAAGATTGGGACTGCTACACGATTGCCTTTGATTATGGGCAGCGTCATCGCATTGAGCTTGAAGCATCAGCTCAAGTTGCGCAGGTCTTCAAGAGCAAACGACATCAAGTCATCGCTGTAGACTTGCAAGCCATTGGCGGATCTGCTTTAACCAGCGATATAGATGTGCCTAAGGACATGCAAGATGCAGCAGGTATTCCTGCAACGTATGTGCCAGCGCGCAACCTGATTTTTTTATCGCTGGCAGCAGCTTTTGCGGAAACTGTGGGTGCGAACAAGTTGGTGATTGGAGCCAATATCGTCGATTATTCAGGTTATCCTGATTGCAGACCAGACTTTTTAACTGCTTTTACGCGAGCTGCCGATTTGGGGACTAAAGTTGGTGTGCAAGCAGGTGGTTTTGAGGTGGTTGCGCCTTTGATTAAGTTGAGCAAGGCAGAAATTATTCAGCTGGGTTTGAGTTTGGGTGTGGATTATGCGATGACACGTTCATGTTATGACCCTGATGCTGCTGGTCAGCCATGTGGACATTGTGACTCTTGTCATTTTCGTTTACAGGGTTTTGCCGAAATCAAGCAACAAGACCCGCTTTTAAGCAGCTAAAGATGCCTACATCAGCCCATATCCAAGACGTGAGCCAAATGGATAGAGGTCTGGCGTATGCGGAGGCTTGTTTTGAAACATTTCGGGTGATTCAGGGTGACATTTTTCAATGGCAAGCGCATTGGCAACGTTTAAGTCGTGGCATGTCGGCTTTTGCGCTGGATATTCAAGTGTATCAAGCTGAAGTGTATGCACATTGCCTTAGCACTGCCCAAGCGCAGGGTGAAGATGTGTTGCTGCGCTTAACGGTGAGTGGTGGGCAGGCAGAATGGGGGCTAAACCAAACAAGTGAACCTCTATTTTATGTGCAATGTTTGCCTTTTCAAGCCGCTTTACCCTTAGATTTACATCGTGTGGACTACCCCTTTGCTTTACAACATAAAATTGCCAAATTTACCGCAGATTATGCCGAAAGATTACGTGTCATTCAGCTCTTGCGGCAAAAAGAACCCAGCTTGCAGTCTACACAATATCTTTTTTGCCAAGATGGGCATGTGTTAAGCGCTTTAACCTCCAATATTTTGCTGTTTCAGCAGAACCAGTGGAAAATGCCGCATGGAGTGGGTATTTTGCAAGGTATTGTGGGCGAATTTCTTGTGCAACAAGGGGTTGTACTTAGCCAAAGTTGCCCCGTAGAGATGTTAGAGGATTGCCAAGCCATGCTCAGTCTGAATTGTGGGCAATTCATGGTTGCTGTGTCATCCATAGATGGGCGGGATTTGGATACTGGGCATAGAGCAATCGACGATATTCGCGATATTTTGGGTCAAGAAAAGGGAGTTAATCTTGTTTAAACGATGGTCATGGTTAAAAAAAGGTGTGTTGTGCTGTATGATGTTGATCTTGGTGTTGGCAGTTTATGGCTGGCAAGTGACGCAGCAGACCTTGTTGCTGCAGCAACAGCAAGTATTGATTCCTGCGGGCTCTTCAAGCGTAAGTATTGGGCAACGTTTAGCGCAACAGCAGGTCATCAGCTCAGCGCAGCATTTCCGCTGGTTGACCCGTCTTACAGCTAAAGCCACCAGCCTCAAGCCAGGGCTTTATATTTTTGAGGGTGAGCTGTCCATGTGGGATGTGTTAAACATCATCAGCAAGGGTGAAGTGCAGCAGTTTAAGGTGACGATTCCTGAAGGTTTACGTTGTACAGAAATGATACAACTGCTTGCTAAGCGTACGCAAACAGAGGTAAAGCAGTGGCAAGAGGCGCTGTTGGAATTTGGCGATATTCAAGACATTGAAGGTTTGTTTCTGCCAGAAACCTACCAGTATACCCAGCCCATCTCAGCAAAACGTGTGCTGCAACAGATGCACAGAGCGAGAGCTCAAGTCGAAGCTGATTTGGCTGCCGAATTAGGCTGGTCAGAGGTGCAAATACGAGCTAATCGTATTATGGCATCTATCATTGAAAAAGAAACGGCGTTGCCACATGAGCGGGTTTGGGTGTCCGCTGCGATACACAACCGCCTGCGCCTTGGTATGCCATTACAAATGGATCCGACTGTGATTTATGGCATTTACCGCACACAAGGCAGTTTTTCAGGCAACTTGAGACGACAAGATTTGCGTAGTGATAGCCCTTGGAATACGTACACACGTTCAGGCTTGCCCCTCAGCCCCATTGCAAACCCTGGCGCAGCGAGCTTGCGGGCAGCTGCTTACCCTGCAGATGTAGACTACCTCTATTTTGTAGCCGATGGTACAGGTGGTCATGCCTTTGCGGCTACGCTTGCCCAGCATAATGCCAATGTGCGGCAGTGGATTCAAATTGAGCGCAACAAGGCAAACTAGCTCAACAACGCTGGTCATGCTTAGATGTGCAAGCTGCTGATGTTTGGCAGCGGATTATTTCCGCCCTGATACTGGCAAAGCATCAGGGCGGATGTTACGTTTCGGGATAGTTGAATACGGATGATTGAGAGGATGACCATGTCGGATAACAAAGCAAAAGCACTAGAAACAGCACTGGCTCAAATTGAGAAACAGTTTGGCACAGGCACCATTATGCGCATGGGTGACCAAGCACGTGTTGATATTGAAGTGATTGGTTCTGGTTCTTTGGCTTTGGATTCAGCTTTGGGTATAGGTGGTTATCCACGCGGTCGTATTATTGAAATTTACGGG
>JAUZQU010000113.1 GCA_030950835.1 Mariprofundaceae bacterium
AACTTGGCTGACAGACCATGATTCATACCTGGGATATTAATTTCTTCAAATACCCCCTGTCTTTGTAGCTTCTGCTTATATTTCCCAGAATATAAGGGTTCGGACTCAGTTTTCTTCCAAGCATGGAATATCCAAGGCTTCTCTTCAGAGGTTTCGCCCCATAAAGGTGAAGAGTCTGCTTTTGAATTTTTATAACCATAAAAAGATTCCCCTCCCTTTATGTCATAACCTTCTTTTTCAATAATCCTGACTGATAAGCTGCTCCCTCCCATACCTTCTATACTGAAAAACCCTTGCTCATCTGTTTTATAATGATAATAGGTTGAGTTTGCATCTAGAATCCGCCATGCTCCAACCTCTGTTTTCACCAGCGCATTGCTTACTGGCTCACCATGTTGGTCAACAACGCGACCATAAAAATAAATATTACTATTGGACGCAGACCCCATTACATACATTTTCTTGGTTTTCTCATTTTTCATCACCAACTGTATAATTTCATTCTCAGATGGTGCTGGATCAGATTCGGATCTGCTTTTTCCAACCATGTTTTTCGGAGGACTTGGTTTAAAAATAGCATCCTCTAGGCGTTCTGCTGGTGCTGATTTGTGCGTTTTTTCCTGTATCTGATTCGTGTTAGACCAATAGTAGCTTATACCCAGCACAATGAGCACGACACTCAGAAGAATCACAATTACATTTCTATTTTTCATCTTTAACCTCTCTATAGCCATGGGGGTCGGGGTCTTGAGTCGGGTCTATCATTATATCATCCATTTGTTTCCCCCCTCACGATGTAACCATGAGCTAAGCGTACAGTTTTTTCAACTTAATACAATAATAGACCCGACCCCGTGAAATTCGCTTCATTTCTTTGCCAGCAATACCCCAGGGCAGTCTCTCTTGCGCTTGGCGCAATTCATCTCCAGAAAGAAACTGCCCCAATGATTTGCTGTAGCCTTCGCTGTGCTCGCCAAAACAGGTCTTATGCTTACACCGCGACTAAAAATGAGGCGGCGATGTCGTCGGCGATGTTGAGACCTTGTTCAGTGAGTTGCAAATAATGCTGGTGCTGTTTTAACTGCTCTTGTTGTAACCACTGTTGTAATAGTTGGGGGTAGGCTTGTTGCGGGGAGTTGCCAAAACGTTGGCTGAAGGATGGGATGTGTATGCCTTGGCTTTGGCGTAAACCTAACCACATGGCTTCGCCCATTGCTTGTGCCAAGTTTAAATATTCATCGCTGCCTACGGCTTTGCCATGTTGTAAGGCAGTGTCGATGTAGGTATTGGGCGAGCGCAGGTTGCTGTAGCGCCATACACCACCATCCTCTGCATCCCATTTGCCTGCTGCACCAGCGCCAATGCCCACATAGTCATCATATAACCAATAACCTTGATTGTGCTGACAGGTTTTGCCTGCTTTGGCGAAATTGGAGATTTCGTATGCCTGATAACCTGCTTGTTGTAGGCGTTGTCGTGTTTGCCAGAGGAAATCCAGTGCCAAGTCGTCGTGGGGTAGGGCGAGGGCTTGTTTTTTGTGGGTGATGGCGAGTTGGGTGTGGGGCTCAACTGTGAGCTGGTAGCAAGAGAGGTGTTCGGGCTCAAGGGCGAGGGCTTTTTCCAAGGTGGTGAACCATGAGGCGAGGCTTTGCTTGGGTAGGGCATACATCAAATCAAGGTTGATGTTGTCAAAACCTGCATCACGGGCGATGTGGTAGGCCTTTATGGCTTCATCGGCAGAGTGGATGCGTTCTAACCACTTGAGTTCGGCGGCATCAAAGCTTTGTACACCAATGGAAACACGATTGATGCCTGCTGCACGGTATGCTTGGAAACGTTGGGCTTCGCTGGCACCAGGGTTGGCTTCTAAGCTGATTTCTATATCATTGGCGAAGCTGAAGTGGGTTTGTAGCGTATGTAATACTGCTTCAAACAGCTCTGGAGGCGCTAAAGAGGGGGTTCCGCCACCAAAGAAGATACTGCTGATGCGGCGTTGCTTAAACTGAGGCTGTTGGGCGTAGTATTCGATTTCTTTAAGTAGTGCTTGTTGATACTTTTCCCAAGGCGGATTGCTGAACACATGGGAGTTAAAGTCGCAATAATGGCACTTGTGTAAACAAAAGGGTGTGTGTACATAAAAACGCAGTGGTTGAGTCATGGACATGATGAAAGTGACCTCGAAATAAGGGAATCATTAGAATAAATGCCTGCTAAGCTAACGAAAAGGTGGCTTGAAAGTCCAATATTAGTTTGTTGGGCAAAGTATGTGATGTGATTAAGCTATTGTTTTTTTTAGAGGTATGCGGGTTGCAAGGTTGTTTTGAAAGTTTTTACTTGAAACTTGCGCTTGTTGACGCTATAAATCGCCGCCCTTTCGAGGGGCTGAAAGATAGGAGTAAGAAAAGTGAAAGCAGAAATTCATCCAGAATATCTTGTTGCCAACGTGACTTGTTCATGTGGTAACGCTTTTGAAACACGCTCTACCAAGGGTGATTTTCAAGTGGAAATTTGCTCCGCATGCCATCCGTTTTATACTGGTAAGCAAAAGATTGTTGATACGGAAGGTCGCGTTGAGCGCTTCTACAAAAAATATGGTAAAAAGCCTGCTGCGAAAGCTGCTTGAACCTAAAGCTGGAGAGCAAGTATGTATGCAGTAATTAAAACAGGTGGAAAACAATATCGCGTGCAAGAAGGCGATGTGGTTCGCGTTGCGAAAATCAATGCTGATATCGGTAGTGAAGTGACTTTTGATGATGTCTTGATGATTGGTCAAGGCACAGACATCAAAGCAGGCAAAGATGTTGCTGCTCAAGTGACTGCGGTCATTACTGAAGAAGGACGTGGACAAAAAATTGTAGTCTTTAAGAGACGTAGACGTAAAAACTACCGTTTGACCAAAGGTCATAGGCAGTCTTTTACAGCTGTACGTATCGCGAAGATTGGTTAAGGAGATCACTCATGGCACATAAGAAAGCAGGCGGCTCCACAAATAACGGACGCGATTCAAATGCAAAGCGTCTTGGCGTGAAAAAATACGGTGGTGAAGTTGTTGTTCCGGGCAATATTATTGTTCGTCAACGCGGCAAGAAAATCCGCCCAGGTGATAATGTAGGTCTTGGTAAAGACTTTACGCTTTTTGCCTTAACTGGTGGAAATATTGAATATTTCAAACGTGCTGGTCGTACAACGGTTCGCGTTGTTAGCTAAGTCGTTTTAATATAAAATGATGAGATTGAAAAAGGGGCGCTTAGGCGCTCCTTTTTTTGTTGATTTCAGAGACTATTAATCATGGATATCAATGCATGTACGTTTTTGTTGCGAGGGTTATACACCCACTCATTATCAAACACTGCTCGCATACGCTTCTCTAAAAATAAATTGCCAATAGCCAGCGAATAAAATTGATTCCCATTTCCTTTTGCTGCTTGAATTGAGTCACATACATCTTCAGGAAGACTTTTCATAATAAAGTCAGATATAACAAGCAGGTCTGCTTTTTTATAAGCTTCCTTCTTCATCATGTTTAGCCCATATCTTAGAGCAGGTCCTACATCTGTACCTCCATAAAATGACATTCGCAGGAATTCTAAAATACTTTTCATGCCTATGCCCCCACTTAAATCTAAGACATCAATGTTTGTTGAGAAATTAATAAGTAGGCACTTTCTTTTTTGTTTAATAGCATGGCTTGCCATGAATAAAGTTATTGCTTTTGCAATAGTTTCGGGAGTTCCTTGCATAGATCCGCTTGTATCTACGCAAATAATCATAGGCCCCATCCCTTCTTTTTCATTTATGTCAATCTTCTTTTCTATGTCAAGTGCCTTTTTTCTAGCAGCTATGCCTTGCATATCAAAACTCATCAGTCTGCCTTCTAAGTACTTCATATCAAATAAAACTGACAGGTCAGGGTCAGCTATTAATGCAAGTTCTTGAGGTAAGGCATGTTCAATATCTCTACCTAGCTTAACACCCATAACCTCTTCTTTTGAATTAGCATCTGGAACATGTTCAATGATAGTTTCCATACACTTAACTCTTTCCTGGCGAATAGAATGCTCTGCTTCACGCATTCTTCCCAATAATTCACATAGCTCTTTGATACCACTCTGC
>JAUZQU010000114.1 GCA_030950835.1 Mariprofundaceae bacterium
AGACCCTGAAGATTGTGAAGACGTGAAGATTGAAAGGAGCTTGAAGTTGAAGGCTAATATTGCAGTTGCTTTGGTACATGCCCCAGTGTTGAACAAAGACGGTGAGTCATCGGCGACATCTGTTTCTTCGATTGATATACATGATTTTGCGCGGACGTGTGCCTTTTATGACGTGGCTCCAGTGTACATTATTCACCCAGCGGCAGCTATGCAGAGCTTTGTCCATGAGCTGACTGGACATTGGCTCAAGGGCAAACGTGGCACGTTGAATCCTGGGCGGCGTGAAGTGATGCAGCAGATTAAGGTGGTTGCTGATTTGCGGGATGTATTCAAGGATGAAGACTATCAGCTTTGGTACACATCAGCGGAACCCCCAGAGGGTGCGGCGTTGGTTTCACCTGCGAGTTTATGCGAGAAAGAGGGGAAACACCTGATTGTTTTTGGTACAGGTCATGGTTTGGATGTGAATCATTTGCCTGCTGAAAATGGATGGTTGTTTTCTATTGAAGGGATGGGTAAAGTGCGCCACCTTTCTGTGAGGGCTGCCTTAGCGATTTACCTTGATAGGCTGTCCCGATGAATGTTGGAGGATAAGATAAATGCGTGCTTTGGATGATGTAACAAGCGATCAGATTCGCAGTGATATTCCTGCTTTCCGTGAGGGCGACACTGTTCGCGTGAACGTTAGAGTGGTTGATTTTAAAGACTTGAAAGGCGGAAAAGTTGAAAAACGTGAACGTATTCAAGCATATGAGGGCGTGGTGATTGCACGTCATAATAAAGGGATTTCAAGTAGTTTTACAGTACGTAAAATTTCGAGTAATGTTGGTGTTGAGCGTATTTTTCCATTGCACTCGCCGATGTTAGAAAGTATTGAAGTAAAACGTCAGGGTCGCGTTCGTCGTGCCAAGCTTTATTATTTACGCGAATTGCGTGGTAAAAAAGCGCGTATTCGTGAGCGCCGTTTTAGTTAAGCTTTTTGTTAAGCATTTGGTTTGGAATAAGGGCTCCTTTGTGGGCCCTTATTTTGTTTTGGCGATGATTTAGAATATGATTTTGATCACTGGAGATGGCTATCGTGGGTAAACGTGAAGATTTTTTTCAAGCAGATTTGAATGATGAAGTGGTGGTCAATGCGATTGCTGACGAGTTGGGCAGACAAAAACATACGCTGGAACTGATTGCCAGTGAAAATATTGTGTCCAAGGCAGTGATGCAAGCGCAAGGTTCTGTGCTGACCAATAAATATGCTGAAGGTTATCCTGCTCGCCGTTATTATGGTGGTTGTGAGCATGTGGATAAGGTGGAAGCCTTGGCACAAGCGCGTGCTAAAGAGATTTTTGGTGTAAAACACGCCAATGTGCAGCCGCACTCAGGTTCTCAAGCCAATATGGCCGTATATATGGCAGTGCTTAACCCTGGCGATACGATCATGGGCATGGACTTGTCACATGGTGGGCATTTAACACATGGTTCACCAGTGAATTTCTCAGGTCGTTTGTATAATGTTGTGGCTTATGGTGTGCGCGAAAAAGATGAATTGATTGATTATGATGTGATGCAGCAGATAGCAGAAGAGCATCGCCCCAAGATGATTATTGGTGGGGCATCGGCGTATGAACGTGAGATTGATTTTAAACGTATGCGTGAGATTGCGGATGGTGTGGGCGCAGTGTTGTTTGTAGACATGGCACATTATGCAGGTCTGATTGCTGCAGGTGTGTATCCAAGCCCAGTAGGTCATGCGCATGTGATCACGACTACAACCCACAAAACCTTGCGTGGGCCGCGTGGTGGCATGATTCTCACGGATGATGATGACTTGGCGAAAAAATTGAACTCACGCATTTTCCCTGGTATCCAAGGTGGACCTTTGATGCATGTGATTGCAGCTAAAGCAGTGGCCTTTGGTGAAGTATTGGGTGAACAATTCCAAGAAGATCAAGCGCAAGTGATTAAAAATGCACGCGTATTGGCAAAAACATTGATGGATGGTGGTGTGCGTGTGGTTTCTGGGGGAACAGACTGTCATATGTTCCGTATTGATGTGCGTCCGCAAGGTATTACAGGTAAAATTGCTGAAGCAGCATTGGAAGCAGCCAATATTACGACCAATAAAAATACCATTCCTTTTGATCCTGAATCACCATTTGTTACTTCGGGTGTTCGTCTGGGGACTTCCGTGATTACAGCACGGGGCATGCAAGAAGCTGAATCCCAAGCGATTGGCGAGATGATATTAAAAGTGTTGAAAGCTCCAGAAGATGCGGCAGTGCATGCACAAGTGGCACAAGAGGTTCGCGCTTTAACTGACCGTTTCCCCATTTACGACCTTTAATAACCATGCATTGCCCTTTTTGCGCCTTTGATGATACCCGCGTTGTGGATTCGCGGGTGATTGAAGATGGGTCGGCAGTGCGCCGTCGCCGTCAGTGCGATGACTGTGGTAAACGTTTTTCCAGCTTTGAACGGGCTGAATTACGTTTACCTTTGGTGATTAAAAAAGACGGAACGCGTGTTGCTTTTAATATTGAGAAAGTGCGTGATGGTATGCAAAAGTCTTTGGAGAAACGCCCTGTATCTGCGGATGACTTGGAAAAATCGGTGTACAGCGTATTACGTTCGGTGCAAGAAGCCAATGAGAATGAAATCCCCGCAGAAATTATAGGTGACTTTGTCATGGAGCAGTTGCGAAACCTTGATGGCGTGGCATATGTGCGTTTTTCATCGGTTTATCGAGAGTTTAAAGATGTAGATGAGTTTTTAACGGCAGTGCGGGCTGCGATTGGTAGTCAGCACCATGATTAGGCTTTAACATCAATGAAGGGAAGACAACGCAAATGATGTTCCCCATTTTTTATCAAGTAGATTAGGGCTGGGTGGATGTTTTGTATTCAGCCCAAGCCTCGTAACCACCATCCAAACTGTACACTTCCGTAAAACCTTGTTCCACGAAATAAGCTGCCGCCTGTTGGCTACTATTGCCATGATAACAGCATATCACCAAGGCTTGATTTTTGTCTTGTTGCGCAATAAATGCCGCTAAAGGCAGGCTTTCGATATGCAAAGCATCATCCATATGCCCTGAGGCAAAAGATGCGACATCGCGAATATCCAATACGGTTGCCTGCTTGGAGCTGCACAGTTGATGGTATTGTTGGACGCTAAGGTGTTGAAATTCAATCAATACGGGTGCGCTCAGATTGTTCTTGTTCTGTTTTACAATCAATGCAAAGTGTAGTTACAGGGCGAGCTTGCAAACGTTTGACACTAATATCACCACCACAGCCATCACAAGCACCAAAGTCACCTTCACGCAAGCGATGTAAGGTTTCTTCGATTTTGTGAATCAGCTTTAATTCGCGGGTTTTGATGCGAATATCAAAGCTAAGATCAGTTTCGGCGCTGGCTTGGTCAGCTGGATCAGGGAATGCGGTGGTTTCTTGGTCGTGCATCTGATGGACGCTTTCATTCTGCCCTTCTTTGAGTTCGTTAACCCATGTGGATAACTGTTCTTCAAATGCAGCGAGTTCTTTTTTGCTTAAGGCCATGATGCCCCCTTATGTGTATTTGGATTTTAGTATAGACCATCCAAAAGCGCGGCGCATCATATAGGTTTATGATGTTATTTCAATGTGTAAGTGCTGGATAAGTTGCAAGATGTGTTGATTTTGCTAACTTGCGACATCAGCTGTGAGGTTTTGCAATAAAATGATGAATAGTCCACTTCAAACGCCCCCTAGACAAACTTATGAGCGTCCACGTCAACGTATGGTGGCCGAGCAAATTGTGGGTAAAGGTATTACTTCGCCGCGCGTGATTGAAGCGATGGGGCGTGTACACAGGCATATCTTTGCAGGCGAAGTGTTGTCCAGCCATGCCTATCAAGACAAATCGTTGCCTATTGGTGAAGGGCAGACGATTTCTCAGCCGTATATGGTGGCAAGAATGACGGAGTTGCTCAACCTTGAAGGACATGAACGTGTGTTGGAAATTGGAACGGGTTGTGGTTATCAAACTGCCATACTATCTTGTTTATGTCGTCGGGTTTATACCATTGAACGCCTTGAAACCTTACACAACCTCGCTAAAAAGAACCTTAGAGCAGCCAAACATGCCAATGTGATGATGCGTTGTGGTGATGGATTGTTGGGTTGGCAAGAATACGCGCCTTTTGATGCGGTCATCGTCACAGCAGGAGGCTTCGCTTCTGACTTATGGTTGGAACAACTGGTGGATGGTGGTGTGTTGTTGATGCCAGAGGGAACGGGGCGTGATCACCAGTTGGTGCGCAGGCAAAAGATGTCGGACGGGGTGCTGGAAGAATATTTTGATGATTGCACATTTGTGCCTTTATTAACAGGGGTAGGTTGATGCCAGAAGTCAAACAAACAGAAGAAGCCCCCACGAAAAAGCCCAATATCTTGCGCCGCTTATACCTATGGACATTATCATGGGCAGAGCATCCTTCTGCACGATATGCCTTGTTTTTCATTGCGGTGATTGAGTCTAGTATTTTCCCTATTCCGCCTGATATTTTATTGATTGCCTTAGCACTTGGTAAACCCCAGTGGGCAATGAAGTTTGCTGCGATTTGTACAGCAGGCTCTACGCTGGGCGCGGCATTGGGTTATGCGATTGGGTTGTTTTTGTTTGCTACAATCGGGCAAACTATCATTGATTTTTATGGCTTAAGCAGCCAATACACACAAGCAGAAACATGGTTCGCTATGTATGGTGTGGCGATAGTGTTGATAGCGGGTTTTTCTCCGATTCCCTTTAAAGTGACTACTATTGCAGCAGGTGCATTTGGGCTTAATTTTCTTCTGTTTATGTTGGCATCGTTGTTATCGCGTGGGGCAAGATTTTTCCTTGAAGCTGCGATACTTCGCTGGGGCGGAGATAGATTGCGGTTTTATGTGGAGAAACACTTCGAACTCATGACTTTATTGGTGACTTTATTGGTCGTAGCGGGTTTTGTGATGATTTGGGCGTTGGGGTAAACATTGTTGTGGCGTAATGGGTGTCTCATTGTATTGATGGGCGTGCTTACGTTAGCTTGCGTGCGCTATGATTATCATGGGCGGGGTATACATCAGCCAAAGTCGGGTAAAACTGCGGCTTCTGCATATAAAAAGCCCATTAAAGGCACGTATATTGTGCGCAAAGGTGATACGCTTTATAATATTGGTCAACGTTTTGATTTGGCTTATCGTCAGTTGGCAAAAAAGAACCATATTGGCTCTGATTACACCATTTTTGTGGGGCAACGTTTGTATTTAAAGGGCATTGCGCCTGCTGCTTCGGCTGCTGCTGTACATTATGCTAAGAAGCCAAACATAGCTGCGGAAAAAAGACCTCAAACCAAACCATCAGCGCAAAAAACGTCCCCAATAAAACATCCAGTAGCCAGCTCAAGCAAAGTGAAATTATCTTGGCCAGTTAAAGGCAAAGTGACCAGTCGTTTTGGACCACGCAACAACCGCATGCATGATGGTATTGATGTGGGTGCCAATGAGGGTGTGTCGATTCATGCTGCTGCAGCTGGTGAAGTGGTGTATGCAGATTCGCGTTTAAGTGGTTATGGTAACTTGATTATCGTGCGTCATTCTAGTGATATGTTTACTGCATATGCGCATAATAAAGTGAATTTGGTCAAGCGGGGTGACAAGGTGAAGTCGGGTCAACGTATTGCCTATGTGGGTTCCACAGGACGAGCAAGCGGGCCGCATTTACACTTTGAAGTACGGCGTGGTGAAACCGCCGTTGACCCCTTGGCATACCTGCCCAAACGATAGTAGGTTGCCTTTTGTTGGGCATTCGATGAAAATTCGCCTTGTTGGATAAAATGTTAGGCAATGAGATGTTAGGAGAGAGCCTTGAGCGAGAAGCAAGAAACAACGCAAGTCGGTGATATGGAAGAAAAAGTGTCTACACCTATAGAAGATATCGTGGAAAAAGAAGAAGGTGTTGATGTTGAAGAAAACACAGCCCCTGTTGACCCTTTAGTCGAGGCGTTGGCTGAGATTGACGAATTAAAAGATAAATTGTTGCGTCAACATGCGGAAATGGAAAATGTACGCAAACGTACGCAGCGTGAAGTAGCAGATGCGCGTAAGTTCGCTGTAGAAAAATTTGCTATTGCTTTGTTGGATGTGGTGGACAACCTTGAACGTGCCGTGGAAACCGAGGCGGGTAATGAAGATGCTATGCGTAATGGTATTGAGTTGACCTTAGAGGCTTGGCATAAAGTTGCCATCAAGTTTGAAATGGAACGTATTGATGCAGTAGGTCAGATGTTTGACCCGCATCAGCATGAAGCCTTGTCTAAAATGCCTTCGGATGAAGCTGATGGTACGGTGATTAACCAACATGTGGCAGGTTATAACTTGCATGGTCGTTTGATTCGCCCTGCTAAAGTGCTTGTTTCTAGTGGACCTGCTTAATTTATAAAATCCTGATAAGCGCCTGCCTCTTGGGTGAGGCAGTGCGTTATGATGGTGGTGATTGTTTGCACCATCTCAACCCGCAAACACAACAGCAGCTAAAAACATGGCAACAACAAGGTATTTTATTGCCATTATGTCCAGAAGTGGCAGGTGGTTTACCTGTGCCACGTCCTGCGGCGGAAATTCAAGGTGATAAGGTGAAAACACAAGCAGGTATTGATGTGAGCATCGCTTTTGAAGCAGGTGCGCAACGCGCTTTGGCACTTTGCCAACAATACAACATTCACATTGCTATTTTAAAACAAGGTAGCCCTTCTTGTGGTAATACTTTGATTAACGATGGCTCTTTTGCCAAAAAGAAGATTGCAGGTCAAGGTAAAACTGCCATGTTATTGCAACAACATGGGGTGTTGGTTTATAATGAAATGCAGTTGGCTGATGTACAAAAGTTGTTATTAAAAGGTTAGTTGAAGACCTGTGGTGGGCTTGACAAGGAAAAACGTCTGTTGTGTATAGCGGTTAGGTTTAGAGTGAGCATATGCGTTAAAATCAATAGTTATAACGTGGTGCTGCAGTTTTTTTGCTATTTACTTGATCGAAACATAGCATCAATGGGTGGCTGGAAATTTGGGGATAGTTTTTAATGGAGGGAATGAAAAGGATGAAATATTTTTTACTGATGCTGAGCTGTATGCTGGTGACACCAGCTTTTGCGGGTAAAGGCGATATGATGACAGTGGCAGGGAGCTCTACTCTTCCAGCTGTTGATGCAGATGGTAGCTTGGCTATTGCGACTTGGTTATCTTCATTGTCTGATGTGGGGGTTGATACACAGGGGAATATATACTTTGTGGAATCGTCCAAACATCGAGTACGGATGGTAGAGAGAACAACTGGTGTTATTACTACGGTAGTGGGGACTGGGCAAGCAGGATACTCTGGTGATCATGGCTTAGCAACGCAAGCACGGTTGAATAACCCACAAAGGATTACCTTGGATGGGTCAGGAGACCTATTTGTCTCTGATTATAATAATCATTGTGTTCGGAAAGTAGATATGGCGACAGGTATTATTACAACGATTGTAGGAAGTGGTATTGCGGGGTTTTCAGGTGATGGAGGGTCGGCAACTTTGGCTAAGTTAAACAGTCCTGAGGGGCTTAAAGTTGACGCTACAGGCAACTTGTATATTGCGGATGTTAAAAACTTACGTATTCGCAAAGTTGATACCAAAGGTGTGATTCGCACGGTGGCAGGCAATGGTGTATGGTTATATAGTGGCGATAATGGGCAGGCAACGATGGCGACATTGTATTACCCAAACGATGTGGCGCTTGATAGTGTGGGGAACTTATATATTGCGGATACGCAAAATCACCGCATTCGAAAAGTGGATGCGACTACGGGCGTGATTACTACTTTCGCGGGAACGGGGCTTCCTGGTTCTCTAGGTAATGGTGGTCTAGCGACTGCAGCGCAGCTGCATTTTCCTGCGGGGGTCGATGTGGACGTGTCAGGAAATGTGCTGATTGCGGATACCAATAACCATAGAGTGCAAAAAGTGGATGCTGCTGGTATAGTGACTACATTAGCAGGTAATGGTTCAGTTGGATACACAGGTGACAATGCAGCTGCTAACTTGGCAAGTATGTATACCCCTCGTGATTTGATCAGCGACAATGATGGCAACGTATATATTGTGGACAAGGGTAATAGTCGTATTCGTATGGTGGGTGAAGTGCTTAACCGTGACGTTCCTTCCAAGCTTTCTTTTAATGTAGTGGATGACTATGGGATAGCGAACTACTTTAACAGCGTTGTGATGCAAGATAGTAGCGGTAGCAAAGCGTCGGTAGTGGTGAATGATTTCCCCACTGACTACTTTGCGACGACATATAACGTGT
>JAUZQU010000115.1 GCA_030950835.1 Mariprofundaceae bacterium
CCAACGTTGCGCCCCACCCCAGCCGATAAACCAATCTGCTTCTGTTGTCCCATCCAGCAGGCTAAACGCAGCCGCCGCAGGCACGGACAAACGGTAAAGCGGTCTATCACCTGCAAAAAATTCATGCTGATGTTCACGCACAGACTTCCAAAATCGCAGCCCATCATCATCTATCTGTCCACCAATTTCACGCATACTACGCTGCACCGAAGATGCCGTGCCACAAATACGGAAATAGACCAAACCAGCATGGGCACACATCGCTGTAATGGGTAGCGGTGAAGATGCCCACTTATTCATCAGGCTAATGCTTTCTGGCAAGGCTGTGTTGATCACCACTGTCTGCTCGGCTTGTCGATGTGGCAGCACTTTTAATGAAATATCCAACATCACAGCTAAGGTACCAAGGCTGCCTGCCATCAAACGTGAAACATCAAAACCCGCCACATTTTTCATCACCTCGCCACCAAAACGCAACACCTCAGCCTTACCATTGATAAGGCGACAGCCCAGCATCATATCGCGTGCCGAACCTGCATAAGGGCGGCGCGGGCCTGAAAAGTTACAAGCGATGGTGCCGCCTAAAGTAGCATTTTCGCCAAAGTATGGAGGGTCAAAGGGTAAACGTTGTTCATGTTCGTCCAAAGCTTGGGCAATATCGGTAAGTTTGGTGCCTGCACGGGCAGTGATAATCAATTCAGAAGGCTGATAATTAAGAATGCCTTGATGCTGTCCAACATTCAATATTTGCCCTGTTGCCTCGCGCCCATACCAAGCCTTGCTATGGTTGCCACGAATCTCCAAAGCTGTGTTTGTATCATAAGCTGCTTGCACAGCTTGTTGTAGTTCTTGCGTAGCATCAGTCATCAAAAACGCTCCAATTCAGGGTGGCTTAGCTGCCCATCATGTACATGCATACCACCCAGCTCTGCGCAGCGGTGTAACGTAGGCACTGCTTTGCCAGGGTTCAGCAAACCATAGCCATCAAAAGCATCTTTGATGGCAAAAAACTGTTTTAATTCGCCTTTCCCAAACTGCACACACATGGAATCAAGCTTTTCAACACCTACCCCATGTTCGCCTGTAATCGTACCACCCACTTCCACACATAAAGCTAAAATCTTACGCCCAAAAGTTTCCGTTTTTTCCAATTCGCCTGTTTTATTCGCATCATAAAGAATCAAAGGATGCATATTACCATCACCAGCATGAAATACATTGGCAACAGGCAAATCATATTCTTTTGACCAACGCGCAATCTCGCTTAAGACAAAAGGTAACTTCGCTTTGGGAATCGTACCATCCATACAATAATAATCAGGCGCTAAACGTCCAACAGCAGGAAATGCTGCCTTACGCCCAGCCCAAAGTTGCAAACGTTGCGCTTCATTTTGCGAAGTGCGCACTTGTGTTGCCCCCGCTTGCTGCAGCACTTGCTCCACTTTACCAATATAATCGGCAACACCATCTTCGGTGCCGTCAATTTCACATAAAATAATTGCTTCTGCATCGATAGGATAACCCACTTTAGCAAAGGCTTCCGCTGCTTGAATCGCCAAAGCATCCATCATTTCTAAACCCGCAGGCACAATGCCCTCAGCAATAATATTCGCCACTGCCTGCCCAGCTTTTTCCACATCATCAAAAGCCGCCAAGACCACTTGTGCCAGCTCTGGCTTGGGCAGTAGTTTGACCGTAACCTCTACTATCACCCCCAACAAACCCTCTGAACCATGCATGATGGCAAGCAAATCATAACCCGCATCATCCAACGTTTTTCCGCCAAGCTCAATCAACTCACCATCCATGTTGAGCAACTTCAAACCCAATACATTATGCACTGTTAAACCATATTTCAGGCAATGTACCCCACCTGAATTTTCCGCCACATTACCACCAATCGTACAAGCGATTTGCGAGGAAGGGTCTGGCGCGTAATACAAACCCAAATGCGCCACAGCTTCGGATATAGCCAGATTACGCACCCCTGGCTGCACAGTTGCCGTGCGATTCTCGGCATCAATATCCAACACTTGTTTAAACTTCGCCAAAGACAACACCACAGCACCTTCAGTTGGCATCGCTCCACCTGCCAAACCTGTGCCTGCACCACGCGCAATTACTGGTGTTTGTTCACGTTGACAAAGCTTTAGGATTGCTTGCGCTTGGCTAATATTCTCAGGCAAAACCACTGCCAAAGGCAAGCCTTTATACACCGAAAGACCATCACACTCATAAGGAAGAAGCTCTTCTTTGGATGTTAAAATTGATGCTGCAGGTAATAATGTTGTTAACTCAGTTAAAATCCCCATATCCCTCTCCACAATGTATCCATGCGTTGGCAGCATAAAGTGAAATACGTATTTTGTCGATAGTATGCAAGTCACTCCACCTACATCATGGCACAAAAATCATATGCGAACAGGCTAGAACGGGTTATGATTTGCCCTGTATGATGAGACAAGCTCTACATCACTCTTGAAGACGGTACCGCCTTGGCGGATCGAAGCGGAATGGGGAAAAGATGAAGAAAAAAATCACAACTGCCACGCTGTTGGCAGCTAAAAAGCAGCAAAAACCTATGGTTTGGTTGACGGCTTATGATGCAGGTGCTGCGCGTATTGCAGAAAATGCAGGCGTGGATGTCATCTTGGTGGGTGATTCTGTAGGTATGGTCAACCTCGGTTATGACAATACTATCCCTGTCACTTTAGATGATATGATTTTACATACCGCAGCTGTGGTGCGTGGTTGCAACACGCCTTGGGTCGTTTGCGACCTACCCTTTGGTAGCTATCAACAATCGCCTGAACAGGCCTTGCAAAACAGTGTATCTATCTTGCAGAAAACGGGTGCAGATGCCATTAAACTCGAAGGTGGCAAACACATGCTTGAAACCATCAGCTTTTTAAGTGCGCGTGGTTTGGCGGTGGTTGGGCATATTGGTTTAACACCGCAATCAGTGCATCAATTTGGCAACTATAAACAACGTGGTCAAAGCAGCTGTGAGCGACAAACCCTTTTAGATGATGCCGTTGCTATCCAGCAAGCAGGCGCAGTAGCTTTGGTATTGGAATGTATCCCTGCTGCTTTAGCCGCCACGATTACGGAGGCATTAGACATTCCGACTGTGGGCATTGGTGCAGGGAAATCTTGTGATGCACAAGTCTTGGTATGGCATGATTTGCTTGGTTTGTCTGAAAACATACCTCCATTTGCCAAGGCTTATACGAATTTAGGCGAACAAGCAGGCGCTGCGATTGCACAATGGGCGCAGGATGTGCGCGAAGGGAAATTTCCAACATCATGAAGCCTACTAGCATGAAAGTGATTGAATCTAGCGCAGATATTCGCCATGTTTTAGGTGCATACCATAAAGAAAACATCGCTTTTGTGCCTACGATGGGTTGTTTGCACGAAGGACATTTGAGCTTGATTCGTCAAGCCAAACGCCTTGCTGATATTGTAGTGGTGAGTATTTATGTGAACCCGCTACAATTTGGGCAGGGTGAAGACTTAGAACATTACCCACAACCATTTGACCAAGATGCAAAACTTTGTGCAGCTGCAGGTGTAGATATTCTCTTCCACCCACATGATTTGTATCCTGAACAAGGTTTACAAGTGGCGCTACATGTCTGCGACTTACAACATCGTTTGTGTGGTGCAAGCCGTAAAGGACACTTTGATGGCGTGGTGACGGTGGTGAATATCTTGTTCAACCTGATTCAACCGCAAATTGCCATTTTCGGCGAAAAGGATTTTCAACAATTAAGCATCATACGTCGTATGGTCGCCGATTTACACATGCCTATTGAGATTATCGAAGGTGAAACAGTGCGTGAGGCTGATGGTTTAGCCAAAAGTAGCCGCAATCGTTACTTGAACGAAGCTGAACGTGAGCAAGCTGCTGAACTATCCACAGCTTTGAATCTGATGGTGCAAGCGGCGAAACAGGGCGAACAACCCGAACATATCGTCATGCT
>JAUZQU010000116.1 GCA_030950835.1 Mariprofundaceae bacterium
ATACGCAAACAATGACGCAATAAGTCATGGTGTTTACCCATATTTTTAATCAACACACCTGCATGCAACACATCTTGAAACACCTTATCTGCATCTGCAACGCGCAACAACAAAAAGTTGGTCTGCGAATCAAATACTTCCACACCAGACATCTCTTTTAACACAGCAAACACACGCTTACGCTCTCGCAAAATGGTAGTGACTTGCGCCTCAAATACATCCGCATGTTCCAATAAAAAAAGCGCCGATGTTTGGCTCAAACTATTGATATTATATGGCATACGCACTTTATTCAGGTGTTGGATTAGCTTCGCATCACCCAGCACATAACCAAGGCGCAAACCTGCCAAACCCATCTTCGAGAAGGTTCGCAAAATCAATACATTCTTGCCTATCAAAGCTAAGTGATGCCTATCTGCAAAAGGGAAATATGCCTCATCAATCACCACCAAACCTGAAAACTGGCTAGCGATTTTCTCTACCGTTGCTACATCCCACATGTTACCTGTTGGATTGTTCGGACATGCCAAAAATACAATCGCCGCTTTTTCCCGATGACAAACCTGCAAAAAAGCCTCTGCATTCAACGAGAAGTCTGCATTTAAAGTCACTGTTGCCACAGGACGTTTCAACCAATGCGACACCACATCATACATCACAAAGCTAGGGCTTGGCACAACACACGCCCCACTATCACTTGCCATCAACAACATTTGAATAATCTCATCGGAACCATTACCCAACAACACTTGCTCAGCAGCAACACCATCACGTTGAGCAATTTTGCTGCGCAACGCCAACATATCAGCATCAGGATAACGGTTGATGGCAACTTCGGATAGTTGCTTTGCCCATTCTAAACGCAAAGCATCAGGCAAAGGAAAAGGGTTTTCCATCGCATCCAACTTAATCAAACCATCACTATTGGGCACAGGGTAAGCAGCCATAGACCGAATATCAGCACGAATCACGTCTTTTCCTCTTCCTTATGCGCTAAACGCAGCTCTAAAGTCAAAGCATGGCATTGCAGACCTTCGCGGTGTGCCAAGTGCGCTGCTTCTGCGCCAATTGCTGCCACACCTTCGGCTGTACAACGGATAATACTGCTGCGCTTTTGAAAGTCATACACGCCAAGTGGGCTAGAAAAACGTGCAGTACGATTGGTTGGCAAGACATGGTTAGGCCCTGCCATATAATCACCCAAAGCTTCGGGTACAAAGTGCCCCAAAAAGATAGCACCAGCATGTTTAATCTTGGGCAACATGGCATCAGGGTCATCCAAAGCCAATTCAAGGTGTTCTGGAGCAATGATATTGACTGTTTCCGCTGCCACATCCAAGTTTTCGACCAAAATCAACGCGCCATGATTCTCCACCGAGGCTCTAGCAATGTCAGCACGCTCCAACACCAACAAATGTTTCTCAATCGCTTCGTCCACTTCATCAAGCAGGCTGGCATCAGTAGTAATAAAAATGCTTTGTGCCGCTTCATCATGCTCAGCTTGCGACAAAAAGTCCGCCGCCAACCACTCGGGATGACCACCATCCGCCACCACAGCAATTTCTGAAGGCCCAGCAATCATATCAATACCACAAGTACCAAAGACTTGGCGCTTGGCTGCTGCCACAAATTTATTGCCCGGCCCTACGATTTTATCCACTGCTGGTATCGTTTCCGTGCCATAAGCAAGAGCGGCAACAGCTTGCGCACCACCCACAGCAAAGCCAAACTGCACACCAGAGACATGGGCTGCTGCCAAGACCAATTCATTCAGTTCACCAGCAGGCGTAGGCACAACCATCACGACCTTTTCCACCCCTGCCACTTGTGCAGGCACAGCATTCATCAGCACCGAAGATGGGTAAGCCGCTTTGCCACCAGGCACATACAAACCCACGCTATCCAAGGCAGTAATCTTTTGTCCCAAAGTTAAACCAGCAGCATCGGTATATGCCCAGTCTTTCTGCACTTGTTTTTCATGGTAAACACGAATTCTATCCGCTGCCAGCTGCAAGGATTGCCTATCCATATCGGAAACATTGTGCCAAGCTTCTTCCATACGCTCAGGCGTAATCAACATGTTTTCAGCGTTGCAATCCCAGCCATCGAATTTAGCAGTGTATTCACAAAGTGCGGCATTACCCCGTTTTTTCACATCGGCTAAAATATCAGCAACAAGGTTTTGTACATCTGCGCCAGTATCTGTCTCGCGTGACAACAAATTATCCAACTGGACACGGTAATCGGCACTGCGTGAATCCAAACGTAATATAGCCATCAGCTGTTCTCCATACCCTGCACTGCCAAACGCATTTTCTCAATCACAGCCTGTACTTGCCTCTTTTTGGTCACAAAACTGGCTGGATTGGCAATCAAACGGCTAGAAATATCAAAAAGTTTAACTTCTTCTTGCAAACCATTGGCTTTAAGCGTGTTTCCAGTCTCAACTACATCCACAATTCTATCCGCCAGCCCCACCAGCGGGGCTAACTCCATAGAGCCATACAAATGAATAATATCCGCTTGTATACCTTGTTGCTGGTAATATTGCTCTGTTAAATAGTCATATTTGGTAGCAATACGAATGCGCCCACCTACAGCAGGTTTTGACCTTTCAGCTTCAATCGTCTCTTTGGGCGCACAAATACTCAAGCGACACTTACCAATCTTCAAATCCAAAGGTTCATAGACATGCGGGCGCAGCTCCATCAACAAATCACGCCCTGAAATGCCCAAATCTGCAGCACCTTTCTCCACATAAGTGCACACATCCGCTGCCCGAATAATCAGAAAGCGAATCTTGCTTCCTGCCCAATCATCAGGACCATCCACCATCAATTTACGTGTTTTCTGCACATCTTCCTGAGGCAATAGCCCTGCAAACGCAAGCAAGGGCAATGTTTGTTCTAAAATCCGCCCTTTGGATAGGGCTATAGTTAATACTGGTTTATCTGACATCAATTCTTTCCTTAAGCTTGCACTATTCTTTATTTCTGAACATAGTGGCGCTCAATATTGGCACCCAAACTGCGCATTTTTTCTTCAATACGCTCATAACCACGGTCAATATGATAAACCCTTGAAATCACCGTCTCACCTTCTGCTGCTACACCTGCCATGACCAACGAAGCCGAAGCCCGTAAATCAGTCGCCATCACAGGCGCACCCGACAAACGCGCCACACCTTTAACAGCCGCAGTATGCCCATCAAGCTGAATATCAGCACCCATACGCACCAACTCTTGCACATGCATGAAGCGATTTTCAAAAATAGTCTCCGAAATCAAGCTCGTACCTTCGGCTACACACATCATCGCCATAAATTGGGCTTGTATATCCGTTGGGAAACCAGGGTGTGGCATGGTATGAATATTGACAGCTTGCAAGCGACCATTGGCAATACAACGAATATAATCATCACCCGTTTCCACAGTTGCCCCAGCTTCTTTCACCCGTGCCAAAAATGCTTCCAACAAATGCGGGTCGGTGTTGGTCACCGTCACATCACCGCCTGTCATCAAACCTGCTGCCAAATAGGTGGCTGCTTCAATGCGGTCTGAAATCGTATAGATATCACCGCCAGCAAGCCTGTCTACACCTTGAATCGTAATACAAGCAGTACCATCGCCTTCAATCTGCGCACCCATAGAGCGCAAAGCGTCTGCAAGGTTGACCACTTCAGGCTCACGCGCTGCATTTTCCAACACCGTCTCACCCTTGGCCAAGGTTGCTGCCATCATCAAGTTTTCCGTGCCCGTGACCGTCACCATATCAAAAACAATGCGCCCACCATGCAAACCTTTGGGCGCTTTGGCGATGACCATGCCATGCTCCACTTCAATCTCTGCACCCATTATCTCAAGCCCTTTAAGGTGCATATCAATCGGTCTTGCACCAATGGCACAACCACCTGGTAAACTTACTTTTGCCTCACCAAAACGCACCAACAACGGGCCAAGCACCAAGGATGAGGCGCGCATGGTTTTGACCATATCATAAGGTGCTTCGGGTTTATTGGCAGGTCGGGTGTCGATATGTAAGCAGTTTTGATCATCATAAGTGACTTCTGCACCTTGCCAAGCAAGCAAGTTGGTCATGGTGGAAATATCATTTAAATGCGGAATACGATGCAAAATCACAGGTTCATCTGCCAAAATTGCTGCTGCAAGCAACGGCAAAGCCGCATTTTTCGCGCCGCTAATCTCCACACTACCCTTGAGCGGCGTTCCACCCTGTATAACAATATTTTCCATGTTGAGCACCTCTCGCCATGCGTCGCAAGCTAGCGGCACAACGCGCAAGGCTCAATGAAATATACACTTTGGTATAAGGAGAAAGTAGAATTATCCTCTTTATGCTTTTGTTTGGAGGGTATTTACGGAAGCAACGCGCATGGACGCAACACTTTTAGGCATCTCAAAAAAACCAGTTTTCACAAATTTATCTCTTCTACCTTAACGCATCAACCCAAGTTTATCCCGCTAATTTATCATCCGCGACATGGTATGAAGGGTCTTCTTGGATATTCACTTCCACCAAATTGCCTGCTTTTTCAAGCAATAAGCGACATTCTTTGCTTAAATGGCGTAAATGCAGTGTTTTCCCTGCTTTTTTGTACTTATCTGCCAAGCTATCAATCGCTTCAATAGCAGAATGATCCGTAACTTTAGAATGCGCAAAATCAATGACTACATCTTGAGGGTCAGACTTGGGCTCAAATAAAGCGCTGAAGTTATGAACCGAAGCGAAAAATAAAGGGCCATATACCGTATACACCTTGGTATCCTCTTCTTGCGTGCTGAGCGCATAAATATGTTTGGCATGTTTCCAAGCAAACATCAATGCTGTAGCGATGACACCCACAATCACGGCAATCGCCAAATCGGTAAATACTGTCACTACCGTCACTAAAATGCCGACAAAAGCGTCTTCTTTGGGTATTTTGTTCAATAAATTGAAGCTACCCCACTCAAATGTACCAATCACCACCATAAACATAATGCCCACCAATACTGCCACAGGAATCATTTCAATGAGTTCATTGGCATAAAGGATAAAGCTTAATAAAAATAAAGAAGCAGCAATACCTGATAAGTTACGCAGCCCACCAGATGAAATGTTAATCATCGATTGTCCAATCATAGCACAACCACCCATACCACCAAAGAAACCTGTCACCACATTGGCCGCGCCCTGCCCTACTGAGACACGGTTGCCTTGCCCGCGTGTTTCAGTCATTTCATCAATTACGGTCATGGTTAATAAAGATTCAATCAAACCAATCGCTGCCAAAATCGCAGCATAAGGAAAGATGATATACAATGTTTCTAAGTTAAGCGGCACATCAGGAAAGTGAAAAGGCGGGAAAATGCCACCAATCGAAGCAATATCACCCACTGTTTTGGTATCTAAATCCGCATAAATCACAATCAACGACAAACCGACAATCGCCACCAAACCAGCAGGCACTGCACGGGTAAACTTAGGCAAAATATACATCACCAACATCGTCGCCAGCACCAAACCCAGCATCAAATACAAGTCTGCACCCTGCATCCATGCACCATCAATTTGAAATTGTGGAATTTGTGCCAAGAAAATCACAATCGCCAATCCATTTACAAAACCCAACATCACAGGATACGGCACCATGCGAATAAACTTACCCAACTTACAAGCACCAAAGATAATTTGTAAAACACCCATCAATACCACCGTCGCAAAAAGATATTCTACGCCATGTTGCGCCACCAAAGCCACCATCACCACAGCCAAAGCACCCGTTGCCCCAGAAATCATGCCTGGGCGACCACCCACCAATGAGGTAATCAAACCCACCATAAATGCCGCATATAAACCCACAATCGGGCTTACACCTGCCACAAAAGCAAAAGCTACCGCTTCAGGCACCAATGCCAAAGCTACGGTCAACCCCGATAAAACATCATCTTTTGCACTCCACATGTGCTTGTAATATATAGCGAACATCGTATTCCTCTCTGATTTTGTTGTTGCTTAGTCTATCATCATTCAATGATTTCACATCATCATGGCACAACCATGACAAAAGTAGCTAATCATGCTTCGCGAAAAGATTCCGCCATAAAAGCTGCATTACCCGTATAATCCGCAGGTGTCATGTCTGCCAATCTAGCCTTGGCATCATCTGGGATATCCAAGTCTTGGATGAAATCGTGTAACCGTTCAGGCGTAATACCTTTACCACGCGTTAAAGCTTTGAGTTGCTCATAAGGGTTTTCTAAAGCATACCTACGCATCACCGTTTGAATCGCCTCTGCCAAGACTTCCCAAGTATTGTCCAAGTCTGCCAACATACGTCCACCATTGACTTCCAACTTGCCCAAACCACGCTGCAACGAAGATAACGCCAACAGACTATAACCAAAACCCACACCCAGATTACGCAACACCGTTGAATCTGTTAAATCACGTTGCCAGCGCGAAATCGGCAGTTTTTCAGCCAAATGTTGCAACATCGCATTGGCTAAACCTAAATTTCCCTCAGCATTCTCAAAATCAATCGGGTTCACCTTATGCGGCATGGCAGACGAGCCCACTTCACCTGCAATCACCCGCTGTTTGAAGAAACCAAGCGCAATGTAACCCCAAATATCGCGACAAAAATCAATCAAAATAATATTCAACCGTGTATTCGCCTGATTCAACTCGGCAATATAATCATGTGGCTCAATTTGCGTGGTGTAAGGGTTCCAAGTCAGACCAATCGACTCGACAAAACCTTGAGAAGTACGCATCCAGTCCACTTCTGGGTATGCCACAAAGTGGGCATTAAAGTTACCTGTTGCCCCATTGATTTTACCCAAAATCTCCACGTCTGCAATCTGCTTACGCTGCCTTTTCAAACGTGCCACCACATTCATCCACTCTTTGCCCATCGTAGTAGGCGAAGCAGGTTGACCGTGGGTACGCGCCAACAACGGCATCTTTGCCATGGCTGAAGCCTGTTGCTCCATTTCTGCAATCGTGGCGTCGATTTTCGGCAACATCACAACATCACGCGCTTCTTTGAGCATCAAACCATAAGATAAGTTGTTCATATCTTCAGATGTACAAGCAAAATGAATAAATTCAGACACCGCTGCTAGCTCTGCATGCCCTGCCACTTTGTTTTTTAAGAAATATTCTACCGCTTTCACATCATGGTTGGTCGTTTTTTCAATATCTTTCACTTCTTGCGCATCTGCCAAAGAAAAATCATCCACAATCGCATCCAAAAAGGCATGGGCTGCTGTCGATAAGTTGGCAACTTCTGCAATCCCCTCATGCTCTGCCAACATCTGCAACCAACGTACTTCCACCAATACCCGCGCTCGAATCAATCCAAACTCACTAAAAATAGGACGTAAATCACCAATTTTATTGGCATAACGACCATCCAAAGGCGACAGTGCGGTTAAAGTTGTATGTTCCATGATGAGAATCCTCGGTTGTAGCGAATGACAAAACGCGCGAAAGATACAGCCCAAGCATGAAAACACAAATATCAAAACCACATCTCAACATTGTTCCCTCATTGATGTCTATTTCCGCCCCCTACCATCACAAATGAATACACAACCCTGCTTTTAGATTGGCTGATATTCAACGATCCAACCACGCCTACCCCTCACCGGAGATTCAGTGCGAGGGGTGGGGCTAGTCTACCGTATAGTAATTTGGCTCACGCAATGAATGATACATTAATAGACCCGACCCCTCTAGTTCTTCTCAAGAGCCTTCGGGGTCGGGTCTATCGTTGTGTTAAGTTAAAAAAATGTACGCTTAGCTCATGGTTACATCGTGAGGGGGAAGCAAATGGATGGTACAATGATAGACCAGACCCCTTATTTTTACTTCTTTTCGCTTCTTTTTCTTTTAAGTACGGCAGTGTCCTTAATATAAATATACCGCACCTGAATCCCTTGCCGCCGCATTGGCCTGATTGCCGCCAACACCTATGGCGTTACTGTCGTCAGAAGCACCTACAGCAAGGATGCTACCATTGCCACTTAAGCCCACGGCAATACCAAAGCTACTTTTTGCCCTTGTATTGGATGCTTTAACATATGATTCCTGCACCCAATTTGTACCACTACGCGAAAACACATATACTGCACCAGCCTTGATATGCGCATTGCTCTGCTGGTTGCCACCAATGCCTGTAGTATTGCTTCTTTCCAAAGTGGCACCCACGGCAAGGGTAGTAGCATCACTACTTAAATTGATACTAACACCAAAAGAATCTCCAGCGCCTGTGTTGGATGCTTTGAGATAAGCTTGCTGTGTCCAAATCGCTCCAATCCGGGAAAATACATATACCGCACCCGAATTTATAGCTGCATTGCTTCCCTGATTGCCATTAATGCCAGTAGCAGCACTGCCTTCACCATAAGCTCCAACTGCAAGCGTATTACCATCACCGCTTAAACTTACTTGCTGAGAAAACCTATCTCCTGCTCCCGTATTGGATGCTTTGATATAAGCCTGCTGTGCCCAAATTCCACCAGTGCGGAAAAATACATATGCTGCCCCTGAACCAAGAGCAGCATTGCTGCTTTGGTTACCCCCAATACCCACGGCAGCACTGTCTTCGTCACCCGCCCCTACAGCAAGGGTGTTTCCGTCATGACTTAAGCTTACAGACGTAGCAAAATTATCGTTCAGATCAACATTGGATGCTTTGAGATAAGCTTGCTGCACCCAGCTCAGAGCAGTGCGGCTAAATACATAAACCGCACCTGATCGCGTAGGGTTGCCCGCCTGGTTGCCACCAGCAGCATTGCCTTCAGACATTGCTCCCACAGCAAGGGTATTACCATCACCGCTTAAGCTCACTGAGCAGCCAAAATTATGAAATACCCCTGTATTGGATGCTTTGACATAAGCTTGCTGCACCCAACTAATACCACTACGATTAAAGACATATACTGCGCCTGAGCCCATGGCTCCCGTGTCTGTTTGATTGCCACCTACGCCTACGGCAGAACTCTTTTCTTGAGAAGATCCCACTGCAAGGGTATTGCCATTTTGACTTAAGCTCACAGAATTACCAAATTTAGCGTTTGGTCTAGCATTGGATGCTTTGAGATAGGCCTGCTGTACCCAAGCGCTGCCGCTACGCACAAATACATATACCGCACCTGAATTTCTGGCCGTATTATCCAGCTGGTTGCCATCAATGCCTGTGGCGTTACTGTTTTCGGTAAACGCTCCTACAGCAAGAGTATTACCATCACCACTTAAACTCAGTGACCAGCCAAAGTGATCAATGGTATCTGTATTGGATGCTTTGACAAAAACAGTTGCCGCGATTGAATCAATCAGGGCAACTGTCTGATTGGGTGAGGCCGCACAAACCGATGCATCGGCATTACATGCTTCAAGAATATATTGCGCTGCCAGCCAATTGGTTTTGTGTGCGGATATTTCCAAGGCATGCTTGGTTACTAAAGCTGAAATATTTGCAGCAGATGGGATAACACTAAACCCAGATGCGCCATCAGGGTTAACCAAGAGGCGATAGTGGTCAACCCAGTTCCCAGCTAGCCAAGTAAAATTCAAGACTTTTCCATTTACTGTCATATTCACTGCAGTAGGGGCAGTAGGTGCAGCTGGTGAAACGATGGTGACAGTTGCGCTCACGGGCGCAGGTATATTACCTGCTGCATCGGCAACTGCAGCAAACCGTACTGTAGTCATACCTATGGGGAAGATTGCCGGAGCATTGTTGCTGGCAACACCTGCACCGCTTACTACATCAGTAGTTGTCGCACTGGCTAAGAATGCGGCAATGGCAGCTTGTGTCTTAGCAGTGCCAGCACTACTAGTTGCTTCAACGGTGATGCTTGAGGGTGTTGCAATCACTGGCGCAACGCTGTCGGTTACGTTGACAGTTGCGCTCACGGGCGCAGGTATATTACCTGCTGCATCGGCAACTGCAGCAAACCGTACTGTAGTCATACCTATGGGGAAGATTGCCGGAGCATTGTTGCTGGCAACACCTG
>JAUZQU010000117.1 GCA_030950835.1 Mariprofundaceae bacterium
CCCTAGCAATCAACTGCGGTGGGGTAACAGGTTTGGTGATATAATCGTCTACACCCAAGGTTAAACCTTTGATTTGGTCGTCTAACTCATCCAGCACACTTAGAAATACAAACGGTGTTAAATTAAAGGCTTTATCGCTTCGAATTTCTTTATACAAACCCCAACCATCAAGGTTAGGCATCATAATATCGGTTAAAATCAAGTCTACATGACGTGTTTGTAAGATATTTAAGGCATCTGCCCCATCTTCTGCTTCTAAAACTCTAAAGCCCCCTTGTTGCAAGAAATGACTGGTTATATCACGACTAGTATTGGAATCTTCAACTACAAGAACTGTTTTCATACATCACCTTTTTTGTGTTCATGCTTGTGCACACTTGCCGGACCAACACGAATCCGCTTCCAGCTTTGTGGCTGCAAATACAACTTAGCAAGCCTTTTCACATCGGCAAGCGTGACCGATTCCACGCTTTGCGTCCAGTTTTGCAAATAATTCAGTGGTCTATGGTACAATCCCATCATCGACAACAGCCCTGCACGCTCACGGTTCGAGTCCATGCGTTGGGCAAAACCACCGCTAAGATTTTGCTGGGTTTTTTTCAACATATCGGCTGTAATCTTACCTGCTGCCAGCTCAGTTAAGACCGCCTCTATCACTTGCTCTGCTTCGTTGGCTTGATCGGCACGGGTTTGCAAACGAATGGTATAGGTTCCAGATGTTTCTAAAGGTTGGAACCAAGAATACACACCATAAGTCAAACCACGTTTTTCGCGCACTTCTTCCATCAAACGTGAACCAAAACCGCCGCCACCCAAGATATGATTCAGCACCAAGCTTGCCATATAATCTTTATCATGCCGTGAAGGACCATGCCTTACCCAAGTCAACAAACTCTGATGCTTTTGCATGATGATGTTTTTTTGCATCACATCACTAGCGATGGCTTGTGGAATATCTGCCAAGGCTATTTTAGGCTGCCCTTGCCAATGCCCCAACACTTTTTCCAACAAGGGGATAAGTGCAGCCATGGTGATATCGCCACTGACTGCCAATGTTGCACCTTGTGGTTTGACTTGCTGTTGGTAAAGGCGTTTTAAATCCTTGAGTTTCACCTTGTTTAAAGATGTCAGGCTACCACCTACTACATGCCCATAAGGATGCTGGGGAAACAACAATTCTACTACCGCTTGTGCTGCCTGCGTGCCTGCTTCTTCTTGCGCTTTGTGTGCCGCAGCGAGCGCATTATCTTTTAACAAGGCAAAACGCTTACGCTGCCAACCAGGAGACAATAAAGCTTCTGCCATCGCTTCAACGCCTTCATCCACAGCCTCTTCTAAGACAGTTAAAGACAGCGTTAAAGCATCTTGATCTACCCCTGCGGATAAACGAATCGCTGCATCATCGAGTTGCGCCGCCCAGTCTACATGATTCGATTTTCGGGTATGATCCAATAACAATGCGGATAACAATGCCGCACTGCCGCCTTTACCCTCAGCATCAAAACGGCTGCCTGCAGGCATGGTCAATTGCATCGCCAACATAGGCACATGATGCGCCTCAATCAGCAAGACATGAACACCATTTTTTAAAGTATGCTGTTGCACTTGAGGCACGGCATAAGCAAGGTTTATCCAACATAAAGAGAGACACAACATACATAATGTTTTCATCATCAACCCCCAACCGCTGTTTTAGGCATCAAAATGCCCGTGGTCGCACGCATGGGTATTAACCACTTCTGCACCACATGCTGCACTTCATCCATGCTCACTTGGCGAATCAAATCAAGCCAAATGTCTTTGTTTTCAGCACCAATCCCCACAGTTTCCAACATGCCGATATGTTTAGCCCGTAAATACAAAGAATCTTGGGCAAACACTGCATTGGCAATCAATCTGCGTTTGGCTGCCTCAAATAAACGTGCATTGGCTGGATGTTGCCCCATATCTTGCAGCACTTGCCAAAATTCAGCCTCAAAATCGGCTACTTGCTGCCCTTTTGCCAAAGTAGCATAAGCATACCACAAATCCAAACCCATGGTAAAAGGGTCATAACCTGCACCCGTGGAAGCTGCGGCACGTTTGTCGTTGACCAATACCTGATGTAATACTGCCGACTTACCACCTGCCAACATTTCAGTTGCTAGCGCTAATGCCGCTACTTCTTGGTCATTGTGTTGCGGAATCCATGAGGGCACAGGCAAAGTTATCGCCACCAAGGGCAGCTGCGCTGGTAAATGCACTTGCACACGTTTTGCGCCCAAGGGTTCAGGTTCTATGGGGTTAAAACGGGGCAAAACCTTAACCGACTTTAATTTACCAAAGCTATGTTTCACCACCTGCACCACCGCTTTGAAATCCACATCACCAACCACCACTACAGTGACATTGTTCGGCACATAATGTTGCTGATAAAAAGCTTTCACATCTTCAATGGTTAAAGCTTCTAAATCTTGCATCCAACCAATCACAGGCAAACGATAAGGGTGCAAGCGCAAGGATGCTGCGGACAATTCTTCAAACATACGCGCATTGGGATCATCTTCAGTGCGCATACGCCGCTCTTCCATGATCACTTGAATTTCACGTTCAAACTCAGCTTTGTCCAACTTCAAATGGGCAAAACGCTCTGCTTCCATTTTGATCACTTGTGATACTGCTGTAGCAGGCACAGTCTCAAAATAAGCAGTATAATCATGTGAGGTGAAGGCATTATCACTACCACCTATCGCCGATATGATTTTAGAATACTCTCCGGGCTCTAAAGCTGTGGAGCCTTTAAACATCATATGTTCAAAGACATGTGCTAAACCTGTTTTTCCAGGCTGCTCATCCCTGCCGCCAACCTTCAACCAAACCTGCACCATAGCCACAGGGGATGAGTGGTCTTCTTCGACTAAAACTTGCACACCATTGGGCAAGCTTGCCCGCTGCAAAGCTGCTTGTGCTAGGGGTGCGGTGAGCAGCAATAAGGCACAACTGAAGCATAAATATTTTAACCACATGATTGAACTCCATGACCTTTATAAGACTTTTGCCAGCCACTGCACTTGCAGCGGATGTTTTGCTGAAATGCGCCTCAGCAGCACGGTGACAGAAGTCTACTTTGATTATAAAAAGTGAATCGTATGTAAAAAAACAGGTTAAGCACTAACTTTATTTTCCGATAGATGAACATATGAAGAACCCATCAACAGCAGAACAGCCATCAACAGCAGAACAGCCATCATCAGAGCAAGCGCAATCACAACAAGCTGCCGTGGCTTTGGCTTATGATCATGGTATGGGCGGTGCGCCACGGGTGATGGCTGCAGGTGTTGGTGA
>JAUZQU010000118.1 GCA_030950835.1 Mariprofundaceae bacterium
TCCGATCTGTAACATCTTGGGCAACATCCAATGGTAGCACGGTGATTGAAGTCACGCAGACGCCTTATATCAATGGACTGGTTCCTTCAGGTACTGCGCTAGCATCGAACAGTGCGATAGGGAGTGGCGGCAAAGGATTTAGGAGTGATATCACTTCAACAACAGGCACTACATTTGAAACCACACCGATTCTGATTTACAGTGGGCATGATGCATACAGTAATGTGCGTTTGGATTATGCGAGCGTGACTTTAGATACCAATGGTGTGCAAATGCCAGTTGATTTATTGCCCACCAAGTTGGTGAGTGCGCCTATGTTTGATGCGTATGGTGGTGAGGTAAAATACTTTGCCGATCCAACAGAGCAGTTGTTTGAAATGGATGCATACCGCTGGGCAGCAGAGCAGTTTGTTTGTCAAACACCAGACAACCCTTTTGTAGCACCTTTTTATACCGATGGCGCGAATGGTAATGGTGCATTTTGTACCAAGGCAGATGCCTTGAGAAGATCATTGATTGGTTTGGGTTTTCCGGCGTATGCTCCGGTGACAGGGCGTTTGAGCATTGCACAATTTCAGTGGAACGTGGCGAATGGTATTCCGATGTTTGGTTTGGTGCGTTTGATGTTCCCCGCTGTGCCCGATAGTGGTGTGGCAGCGCAAACTTGTAATGGGGTGACGACACAGCTGCATATTATTCAAAGCTCAGGTGATAATGGTAGTGTAGATGTCTATGCGAATGGTAGAGGCTGGGATTTTAATAAGTTGATGGCAGGAGGCACTTATACAGGTTTTATGCCGGTTCCAGATAGAGCAGGTTATGCCTTTGCCCCAAGTGCGGATAGTGTCAACCCGAATGCGGAGCCTGATGATGATGGTGCCCTAGGGCCCAATGCCCGTATTATTTTGTATGGCTCATTTCTTATCGATTATTTTGCCGACTATGATATTGAAGGAGATGGGACTGCAGGGTTTGCTGGAAACTCCGTCTTTGATGCTGCTGGTGGTGAGCGTATTTTGGGTATTTTAGAGTCTCCCGATGTCTATTTGGCGATTGAGCATAATATTTTGCTGAACCCTGTCATGCCAAGGTTCTCTGGCGACCCATATGCGTTTCCAACTGCAGCAGTGACCACCTTAGGAAACTCTGTACCTGCTGCTACGCCAAGTCGCTTGGGTAATAATCCTGCTCTAAATGTGGCTGCGGATCGAGGGCTGGCAACAGCAGGAAGAATCAATATGGTGGATGTGAATGATGGTACAGATGCTGCCTTCAACAAGCCGGTCAACTTGGCATCACCATACGATGGTTATTTCCCTTGGTCAGAAGGTTTAGTGCCTGTTGCGGGTGAAGGTAATGTGGGGACGATGCGTTTGATGAGTAGGGCGACTACAGCCGATAATGCAAGCAATGAGAGTTTGGTGAAATCCATGGCGGCTGGATCCTCTCCTGCTATCCCTACGACGGGTATGACGGCCTTGTTGAACTTGGCAAAACCAACAAGGGCAGGTAGTACTTCGGGAAAAGAAGCCGATATTCTTAACTATTACTATCGCTTGATGACCAAAACGGCCAGTCAGTACCGAGATAATGACTGGCCTATTGCGGCATGGCCTGGGAATAACTTGGCAGAAAACTTTTGCATTGGTAAAGAAGACTGTGGGGTGAATGGAACGGATAACCACAATGGAGACAAAACGCATTTGATGTTCCCTTCTGGTTATATGCACGGTTGGAAAGTAGCGCTGGCTGCCTTGGATATGTCGGCAGACGAATGGAACAATATGTTGACAGGCATAGCTACGCCAGTGGGTTCAATCCCTGCTGCATCTCTGTGGGAGCAAATTCAAAACAGTTGCGATGGGACGATGTGCCGTTTAGGGCGCCCATTTTCAGTGAGTGATATCGGTTTATATAAAGCGGTGTCATTGGAGCAAAATCAGGGAAAATACTTTTTTGTGACTGAAGATGCAACCACGGGTTATGGTTTGTTGGACGGTGCTTGGCAGGATATTCCTACACAAATGTATTCAGGCGGGTTGCTGGATATGCATGCGCACTCAAATATGAATGGTATTATTTATACCCCAGGACCATTGGAGTGGGAGCCTGGTAACTCCAATTATGATACAGGTGTGCATATGAGTTATGTCACAGGTTCTATTATTACGGGTTATGGCTCTTATACTAAAAACCGCAGTGCGGATGATAGGTATATTTTAGTTTACGACGCACATGCGGTGGATAATATTGCGACCAGCTCAATGGTGGTGGTACTGCGGCGATACGACTGGCAGCTATTGCAATAAATTTGATGAAACCCTCCTTTTGGAGGGTTTTGTTGTTTTTGATGGGGTGCAGGCATGATTTGTGCAATAAGATGTTTGACTTTGATGTTTCAAAACACTAAGTTAGCGGCATGGGTACCAGTAAAACATTAGCTGAGGGCTGCAAATGAACCTTTTTTCGCGTCAAAAAGAGTCTGTGATGGGCATTGATATTAGTGCATCAGCAATCAAGCTGGTGGAGTTGTCACATGGGCGTTCTGGTTATGAATTAAAGGCGATTGCCAATATCCCATTGCCGCGTGATGCGATTGTTGAGAATACCGTGATTGACTCGATTGCGGTATCACAAGCGTTGTTGGATGCGCTGGATAAATCACAAACAAAATTGAAAAATGTGTCGTTGGCAGTGTCGGGTAATGCGGTGATTGTTAAGGTGATTCAGGTGCCTACGACCACTGAATTCAACCTTGAAACCCAAATTGAATTTGAAGCAGATCAACATGTTCCCTTTGATATTGAAGATGTATATTTAGATTTCCAAATCTTAGGTGAAACCGAGGAAGACCCTGAAACTATGGATGTGGTTTTGGTGGCGTGTAAGCGTGAAATTGTCGATGATTACCAGTTGGTCTTGAGTGAAGCAGGCTTGACTGCGACTTGTGTGGACTGTGCAGTATTTGCCTTGGAAAACGCAGTCGAAGAAACGGGGATTTATGTGCAAGACTCCACGGAGATCGATGCGGTGGAAGCCTTGGATGGGGAATCAGAAGGTGGTGCGGCGTATGCCTTGGTGAATATTGGGGCGAATATCATCAATATCAATATCATGCGTGATGGTCAGATGGCATTTGTGCGGGATCAATTTTATGGCGGGCAGAACCTCACTGAAGCGATTCAAAAAGCGCATGGGTTAAGCTTTCAAGCGGCAGAGGAAATGAAGAAGCATAACTTTGCAGAGATAGAGGATTCTGTGAGGGAAGAGTTTTTTAGTAATTTAGGCTCTGAAATTGGTCGTTCACTTGATTTTTATGGGGCTAACCATGCGGAGTTTCCTGTGCAGAAGATTTTGCTCAGTGGTGGTTCGGCGCTGATTGAAGGTATTGAAGTGGAAATGGATCAACGTTTAGGTATTGAAGCTGAAATTCTTAACCCTTTTGATGGTGTTAAAATTTCAGAGAAGAATTTTGATGTGGAAGAAATACGTGCCATGGGACCAATGATGATGATCCCGATTGGTTTGGCGATGCGGAGCTTTGACGTATGATTCGTATTAACCTTCTCCCGCATCGTGTTGAATTTAGACAACACCAAATATTAGAACATGTGATCGTTTTTGTTGCTGTAGTGCTGCTGGCACTGGCTTTGGTGATTACGGTGAATGTATTATACACCAGCAGCTTAGATGATTTGAAGGCGGAGTCTTCGGGCTTGCAACAGCAAAACCAAGTCTTGATCCGAGAAATTGGTGAATTGAGAAACTTGGATAATTTACGTCAAGATGTAGAAGGTAAACTTGCGATTGTGGATGAGTTACAGGCAGGGCGTTTTCGTTCCTTGCAAACATTATATACCATCGCCGATACCATGCCAGAGAATATTTGGTTAGAGCGTATCGTGGATAAAGGCGGTGTGTTGAACATTACAGGTATGGGCGAAAGCAGCAAGGCGGTAGCCAACTTTATGCGGGCTTTGCCAGCGTCCAAGATTTTTGACGATGTTACCTTGCTGGTCACGCAAGAAGCCAAACTGAATGAAATAAGTGTGCGTAAATTTGCCTTGAATTTTCGACGTTTAACTTTAGCTGAGCAGGAATCAAGGGCTGCCCAGGCGGCAGATGCACAGAGTGAGGCGCTGCCATGAATCTTGATGCTCTAAACTTGGATGGCTTGCGCCCAGTAATCCCTTTGCCTATGGCAAGCAAACTCACTGCCCTTGCAGGTGTTTTTGTCTTATTGTGCGCCGCTTATTATATGTTGTTTTGGGACGAGCTACAGCAAAATATAGAGCAAGAGAAAGTACAGGTAGAAAACCAGCGTTTAGCTTTGGTTAAAAACCAGCGTTTGGCAAATGATATCCCTAAAAAACGTAAAGAGTATGCCTTGTTGCAAAAGCAACTGAAGGTAGCGTTAAACATGTTGCCTAAAAAGTCAGAGATTCCAGATTTGTTGGAAGGTATTACTTGGGCAGGTAAAGATTCTGGTTTAGCTTTTTCTATTTTTAAACCAGGCAAAGAAACGGTGCAAAGTATTTATGCAGAGGTGCCTGTATCCTTAAGTGTTTCGGGTACGTTTCGCCAGTTCTTAACCTTTTTGAAACGTGTTGGTGAAATGCCGCGTATTGTAGATATTAAAGATTTGCAACTCAGTATTGGTGCAGGACAAGTGTTGAAGGTGCAAGGCAAGGCGGTGACGTATCGCTTTGTGGATGCGAAAGTGAAAAGTAAAGGCCCCAAAAGATGATGGGTTGTGGGTGTAGGTCGTGATGAGCTTAGGGAGTCTGGTGATGTTGAATACGAATGAAAGACATGGGTTGAAGGCTTTATGCTTGTTGTTTTGCATGCTCTGGGCTCCGTTGCTTTGGGCAGGTACGATTCAGAATGTGTCTTTGCTTGATTCTGAAGATGGTGATGTATTGATTATCGAGTCTGACGAAGCATTGGAATATCAAATGTTTGACTTGAATGAACCGCCACGTTTGGTGATGACTTTCCCAGGCTCAAAAATTGTAGATTCTATTGCGGCAGTCAAAGGTGATGGTGCAGGTGTGACCAGTTTGTTCCCCATGAAAAATGAGCTTGGTGTGCGTTTGGAAGTGGGTTTGAGCGAGATATTGGGTTATGAGATTGATGAGCAAGACCAGTCTTTGGTGATTCGTTTTGATGCTTCAGATGCTAGTTTTATGGCAGCAGATGATAGACCTGTGATTGAGAAGATATCGGTGGTGGATAAGGGTGATACTACGGAAGTCACTTTAGAAGGCTTGAACATGGATTCTAGCCACAATGCATTTTTAACCAATGCTAACCAGACGTTGGTGATTGATTTTTGGGGTGCTAAGTCCACTTTAGGACAATCGCGCTTTCAATATTCTAGTCAGCGGGTGAAAGCGGTGACTGTGGGTGAAGCAGAAGAGCGTTTACGTTTGATTGTGGATTTGCTGCCTGTGGGCGAGATGGAGCAACAAATTGATTCATCACCAGATAAAATGGTGATTCGTTTTGGTTCGGTGCCTGATATGCGCACGACTTTGGTGAAAGTGGAAAGTGTAGATTTTCAACCTGAAGGACGTTCAGCACATGTGATGATTCGTACGGATGTGACGAATCCCGTGATTAATGTGCATGAAAAAGATGGTAAAATCTTAATTGATATTAAAAAGGCAGTGTTGGCACAAGGGCAAGAGCGCACGCAGGATTTACGTGCTTTTGCGGGGCCTTTGAAACAAGTCGATGCTTATCGTCGTAGTGATATGGTGCGTATTGTGGTGCGCCCGCGTGAAAAAGTGGAAATAAGCAGCTTTCAGCGGGGTAATGTTTTTACTTTGAACTTTGTACCTGAGTCGGTGGCTCTGGCCGCTAGAGGTAAGGCAGATGGCGAGGGTGAGTTTAGTTACGCGGGTGAGAAAGTAACCTTTGATTTTAAAGATATTGATATTCGCAATGCCTTAAAACTCATCGCAGAAATGAGTGATTTGAACATCATCATGTCCGATGACGTGTCGGGTACGTTGACCATGCGTTTGGTGGATGTGCCTTGGGATCAAGCTTTGGAATTAATTTTGTCAGCGCGAGGTTTGGGTAAAGAGCAAACGGGAACAGTGTTGCGCGTGGCGCCTGTGGAAGTGTTGCGGGCTGAATATGAATCTAAGATTGAAGC